>JBDTMR010000013.1:0-17269 GCA_039934175.1 Sphingomicrobium sp. | reverse complement strand
TGCGTACCTAGCTGGGAAAGGCAGATTGACACTCCAGCCAACCATCCTGATCGCGGAGGACGAGCCCATCAACCAAATGTTGATGCGGGCCGTCCTCATGAAGGCCGGTTGCCACACCAAGGTTGCGACCGATGGCGCGAAGGCCGTCGAACTGGTCGCCGCCGCGAGAGATCGTGGGCGACCTTACTCGCTTGTCCTGATGGATTTGCAGATGCCGTCAATGGACGGATTTGAGGCGACGCGGCAAATTCGCGACCTTGGCATCAGCGAGGCGGAGCTGCCGATTGTCGCCTTGACCGCACGGTGGAGCAGTGGTTGCGCCCGCGATTGCCGCGCGGTCGGCATGCAGGATGCGGTACCAAAGCCGCTGGAGGTCATGGCGCTTCAGCAACTGGTCGAGCGCTGGTGCCAAGACCGAGCGCCGGTCTCGACCATTTGCTCCGACGACCATGTCGGCCATCCCGTCCCCGGCCATTCGCGCAACAAACGTCATCTTGCCCGACTGCTGTCACGATGCGCATCCTCCCAAGAAATCCGGCCGACCCCAGACGAAGTACGAATGGCGCTGTTCGCACTTGCCGGTTCTGCCCACCGTTCTGGCGAGCACGATCTGGCGGCAACAGCCGCCGGATACGTTCCGGTCTTCGAGGCGGCCGCGTCGTGCGACGATTTCGGCCGGCTCGCCCGGCATTGTATCGCCCAACTCGAACCGCTTGGGCTTCGTATGCCCGCCAATGACGGAGACGCCCCTTGGCCCGCATCCTGTTAGTCGATGATGATCCCGTCAGCTCGCGCCTGCTTTGCGATTTGCTGCTCGATGCGGGACATGCCGTTGGCTGGCTGTCCGATGGGGCGGAGGCGCTCGCGGTGATGAAAAGGCGCGCACCCCTCTTGGCCATCCTCGATTGCGCGATGCCTGGTCTGTCGGGCGTGCATGTCCTGATGGCGATGCGCAATCACCCTTCCTTGTGCAGCGTTCCGGTCCTGATGCTGACCGCGCGCCAGTCGGAACGCGACGAAGGCATTGCCTACGGCGCTGGGGCTGACGATTATTTGCGCAAGCCGGTCGATCCCGACCGGCTGCTCGGACGGATCGATGCGCTGCTTCTCGAACCGCCGGGCGCGCAGCTCGGCATGGCGGTATGACCTCAGGCTAGATGCCGCCGATCGTCGAGGGATATCCGGCCGCGTCCAACTCTTTCGCAAGCCGCTTCGCGACCGTATCGGCAAGTGCCTGATCTTCGCTGCGAATGACGAAGTTGCTGCCGACCCGACCTTCCTTGAAGAAGGGATAGGATCCAACCGCGATTCCCTCTGCCGACTTCTCGACCGCGCGGAGCAGTTCGGCGACCTCGCTTTCAGGCGCATAGGCGCCGACCGTGACCGACACCAATGGTCGCCCGCCCTCCAGCGTCCCGGTCAGTCCCTCCAGCATGCCGGCGGTAATGTGCGGGATACCCGCCATGATGAAAATATTGCCGACCTTGATGCCGGGCGCACCGGACACCGGGTTGGCGATGAGGTCGGCCCCTTCGGGCACGCGCGCCATCCGCAGGCGTCCCTCGTTCAGGCCACCCCGGTTGGCATAATAACGCTCGAGCAAGGCACGGCCACCCGGATGGATGACGACAGGCACGCCCAGCGCAGCCGCGATCGCATCGACCGTGATATCGTCGTGGGTCGGCCCGATTCCGCCGGTAGTAAAGCAATAATCATAAGTGCTTCGCATGGCGTTGACCGCTTCCGCGATTGCCGCCTCCGTATCGCCGACGACGCGGGCTTCCTTCAGCCGGATCCCCTGCACGTTCAGCCATGACGCGATCTGCGCGATATTGCGGTCCTGTGTCCGCCCAGAAAGGATTTCGTCGCCGATCACGACGATTGCGGCAGTCCAGATTCGTGTTTTGATCATGCCCCTTTGTAACGCCGCCCATCGGATGGTCGAGTGGCATTGCATATCTCAATTCTCACTGTATTATTGGAGCAATACAGGAGGAATGATGTTTCGTCTGATTGCCGCCGCTGCCGTGCTCGCTACCTCACCATTGGTCACCGCCCCGCCGCTGGGCGCGGACGCTCCCGTCGCCGGGCCTCGAACGCAGGTCATGACGCTCGCCAGCACGCATCTGTCGGAACATGACGGCTGGACCGCGCCGATGCTGGAGCCGCTCATCGCAAAACTCGTCGCGTTCAAGCCGCAGATCGTCACCCACGAGGGCGTCAGCGGCGAACAATGCGAGGCAATGCGCGCCTTCCCTGACCTCTATGCCGACACGGTCGATCAATATTGCTGGGATCCGTCTTCGATCCGCGCAAAGACTCGTCTGTCGGTCGGTGACGGTCTGCGCGAAGTTCGCAAAACGCTGGCGACCTGGCCAGCTCAGCCAACGGCATCGCAGCGCCGGCATCTGGCGATGCTGTTCCTGGCGGCGGGTGATCGCCCTTCGGCGGCGGTGCAATGGCTCCGTCTCCCGCCAGCCGAACGGGTCGCCGGCGACAGCCTGGACGAAGCGATGGTCGCGATCCTCGAACGCAAGGGCAAGAAGCTCAACGAGAGCGTCGACGTCGCGGCAGTGGTTGCGGCCCGGCTCGGACTTGAACGGGTCTATGCCGTCGACGATCACAGCAGTGACGCCGCGCTGGTCGACGAGGGCAAGGAATTCGAGGACGCTATCGCCAAGCATTTCGCCACCGTCCGTGACATGCCCGAACTTGCCCGGGTCAAAGATCGGGAAATAGCCGTGACCGGCGCGGCTTCGATGCTCGATTACTATCGCTGGATGAATGCCTCCGGCGCACAAGCCGCAATCATCCGCGCCGATTTCGGTGGGGCATTGGCCCAATCGGCGCCCGGTACGCCTGCCCGACGCTACGTCGGTTGGTGGGACGTACGCAATTTGCGCATGGCGGCAAACATTCGTGCCACCTTTGCCGCGCGCCCAGGCGTGCGCGTCCTCAATATCGTCGGGGCCAGCCACAAACCCTGGTACGATGCGCTGATGCGAATGATGGCCGATGTCGATGTCATGGACAGTGCCGCTGCCTTGCGGTGAGCCGCCGCGCCTCGCAATCCGGCGAAGTTGCGCTATATGTCGGGAATGACGAATTACATCACCGTAACAGACGACGACCGCGTCGATTACCGCGACGGAACGATCAAACTGCACGGCCCCAGCGGGTTTGAAGGCATGCGCAAGGCCGGTCGCCTCGCCGCCCAGATCCTCGACGAACTGACCAAGCACGTCGTGCCGGGGGTAACCACGCAGGAAATCGACGACATCGTCTATCGCATGACGGTCGATGGCGGCGGCGTCCCCGCGACGCTGGGCTATCGCGGTTATACCAAGAGCTGCTGCACCTCGATCAATCACGTCGTCTGCCATGGCATTCCTGCCGACAAGGCGCTCAAGGATGGCGACATCGTCAACATCGACGTCACCCCGATCCTCGACGGCTGGCACGGCGATACCAGCCGGATGTATTTCGTCGGCGATGTCGCGCTCAAGGCGCGCAAACTGGTCGATGTGACCTACGAATGCCTGATGCTGGGTCTGGAACAGGCGAAGCCCGGCAATCGGTTGGGGGATGTCGCGCATGCGATCCAGGCCCATGCCGAAAAGCATCGCTACGGGATCGTTCGCGATTTCTGCGGCCATGGCCTGGGCCGCGTGTTCCACGACGCGCCGGAAGTCGTCCATGTCGGCCGCCCCGGCACCGGGGTCGAACTTCGTCCCGGCATGTTCTTCACCGTCGAACCCATGATCAACCTGGGCAAGGCCGACTGCAAGGTGCTCGACGACGGCTGGACCGCTGTCACCCGGGATCGTTCGCTATCCGCGCAGTTCGAACATTCGATCGGAATTACCGAAACCGGCTGCGAGATTTTCACGAAGAGCCCGCTAGGCCTGGATAAACCGCCTTACTGATCGTCTCGCGAGCGACGGGCACCGGCCGCCAGGATCGACCATTTGCGCGAATGTAGACTTGGGCGCCGCTTTGCTATCCAACTACCGTGATGGCCGAAACTCAATCGCATCTTCATCCCGAGCGCCATCTCGTCGAGCGCATCGGCTGGCTTCGCGCTGCGGTACTTGGTGCCAATGACGGCATCGTATCGACCGCAAGTCTGATCGTCGGGGTTGCCGCCGCCGCGTCGGGCCGAAGTGAAATATTGCTGGCGGGCGTTGCCGGACTGGTCGCCGGCGCGATGTCGATGGCTGCCGGCGAATATGTGTCGGTCAGTTCGCAGGCGGATACCGAAGAAGCCGACCTGGCCCGCGAACGTAGCGAACTGGCGGCGTCTCCAGACGCGGAATTGCGCGAACTTTCGTCGATCTATCAAGAGCGCGGTCTGGATCGGAAGACGGCCGACCTGGTGGCGTTCCAGCTGAGCGCAAAAGACCGGCTGACAGCCCACGCCCGCGACGAATTGAGCAATACGCACATCACCACCGCCCGGCCCGTTCAGGCGGCATTGACGTCGGCAGCGACGTTCACCTGCGGCGCGGCGCTACCTCTCCTGGTTGCGTGGCTGTCGCCCTCGCCGTCGGCGATGATCGCCGCCGTTTCGGTCGCCTCGTTGATATTCCTCGCACTGCTTGGCGCCATCGGCGCGAAAGTCGGCGGCGCGCCAGTTGGAAAAGCCACGATGCGAGTCGCATTCTGGGGTGCGCTGGCAATGGCGATCACGGCTGGTATCGGTAAGGTCGTAGGGACCGCGGTTTAGACCGAATTGAGTTTCGGGGCCCTGTCCGTCAGGACCAACCTTTCACCAGCTCTTCAGCGCCTGCCACATCCTCGGGGAAGTCGACTTCGCCCCATTCTTCGCCGTTGATGTCGAAGGTCCATACTTCGCCGTTCTGCGCCAGATGGTGGATGACTCGCAGATACCAGATGGTGGTGCCTTCCGCCGTCCGCATCGCCTGGTCGATTGCCTCGGCGAAGCGTTCCGCCCCACCATCGCGAAACGCCAGCAGGCCAATCGATTCGGCGTTGACGCCCTTGGGAATGCGCTTTCCGATGGCGCGAAGACGGCCGCTGTCGTCGTCCCGGATGACCTTCATGTCGTCGTCATCGTAGCCTTCCTTGCGATCGACGGTGACGCAAATGCCGGCGCGCTTGTTCGCGACCACCTTGGCCATCAGTTCGTCCGAAACCAGCGTGTCGCCGTTCCACACCAGGCAATCGCCGGTCAGCTCATGCTTGACCAGGAACAGCGAGCCAAGATTGTCGGCGACCTTGTAGAACGGATTGAAGGCGGTTCGGACAGTCGGCCGCTCGCCGGCGGTGCGGCGGCGTTCCAGCACCTTTTCGATCTGGTCGTCGCGAAAGCCAGTGACGACGACGACGTCGTCGATTCCATTGACGGCGAGCGTGTCGAGTTGCCGGTCGAGCAAGCTGCGTCCGGCAAATTCGATCAGGCACTTGGGCCGGTCGTCGGTCAGATGGCCAAGGCGCGAGCCCTGGCCGGCGGAAAGAATGATCGCTTTCATGGGGCCTCCCTCAAGCGGTCAATTGCGGCAGCGTTGCGGCAGCCCTATGACAGCAGCCATGAAAAAGATCGAAGCGATCATCAAGCCGTTCAAGCTGGACGATGTAAAGGACGCCCTGCACGATGCGGGCGTCAGCGGAATTACCGTCAGCGAAGTGAAGGGATTCGGGCGCCAGAAGGGCCACACCGAATTGTATCGCGGCGCCGAATATGTCGTCGACTTCATCCCCAAGGTGAAGATCGAGGTTGTGGTGGAAGACGACCAGGCCGACCGCGTCGTCGAAGCGATCGAAGCCGCCGCCCGCACGGGGCGCATCGGCGACGGCAAGATTTTCGTCCTCGCCGTCGAACAGGCCGTTCGGATCAGAACAGGAGACCGCGGCCAGGATGCCATCTGAGCCACCGAGCGCAAGAATGGCGGAGCGAAGCGAGCGTTCCTGCGCGATAGATGGCGAAGATCGGCCCGCCTGCGGCATAGCGGCGAGGACTGACAGCGCGGATTTACTCCGCGTCGGCCTCGCACCGACAATGGTTATTGGCTAGACAGCGCTCCACATGACCGACGTCGACGACCGCCTCAAGGCCTCGATGGCCCCCGAAGAATTGCGCCGACTGATGCGGACACTTGGCTATCGCACCCAGAATGACCTTGCCGGTGCGATCGGGGTGTCGCGATCGACGGTCAGTTTATGGCTGGAAGGAAAGGTCGGAGTTCCCCGTCCGGTGGCAATGCTGCTTCGAATGCTGGTTCAGGCACAACGCCGCGCTTTTTAATTCGGCGACTTTATCGAAATTGCTGACCTGCGCTTGGTTTTGCTTGGAAAGAGCCGTAAAACGGATCGGCAGAAGGTGGCGCGTCCATTCTCGGCGCATGCCAGGCGAATAAGGGGAAGATACATGGACAGGAATGTCGGACCGGAAGATCGGGTCGTTCGAATCGTTATCGGGATTGTGCTTGGCATCCTGGTCTATCTAGGCACGCTTGAAGGAATTCCCGCGATCGTGGCCGCAGTCATTGCCGCGGTGATGCTGCTGACGGGCCTTTTCGCACGGTGCCCATTCTACAAGATGATCGATGTCGACACGAGCATCCAGGAACAACCTTATTCGACGACGGACGACCGCTCGGGTCTCTGATCGCCGCGAAATGCGAAATCCCACGCCGGGGCTGCTGGTATTCCAGAGCTCCGGCGTTTTCGTGTCTGCGCGAGGTCCGATGACGGGGTGAATTGTTCACCCCGGCCTTCCCTCGAATCGCGCCGCAATGAGAAGGACGAGGAACGGGCGGCGTTGGTCGCCATTTTCACATCCGGCGACGAAAGAGGCGACCCATGGCCAATGCGGCAGCAAAGATCATCAAGCGCATCGAGGACGAGGAGATCGAGTGGGTCGACCTGCGATTTACCGATCCCCACGGAAAGTGGCAGCATCTCAGCATGGTCGCTTCGGCGCTCGATGAGGACCAGCTCAGCGACGGCTTGATGTTCGACGGCTCGTCGATCGCCGGCTGGAAAGCGATCAACGAGAGCGACATGATCCTCAAGCCCGATCTCGAGGCGGTCTACGTCGATCCGTTCAGCGCAACGCCGATGATGATCCTGTTCTGCAACGTCGTCGATCCCGCGACCGGCGAACTTTACGGCCGCGACCCACGCTCCACCGCGACCCGCGCCGAGGCCTATCTGAAGGCAAGCGGGTCGGGCGACACCGTGTTCGTTGGGCCGGAAGCTGAATTCTTCATGTTCGACGACGTCCGCTTCCAGGACGGCTATGCCGGATCGGGCTTCGAAATCGACGACATTGAACTGCCGACAAACACCGGCCGCGATTACGAAGGCGGCAACCTGGCCCACCGGCCACGCGCCAAGGGCGGCTACTTCCCTGTCGCTCCAGTCGACAGCGCCCAGGACATTCGCGCCGAAATGGTCTCGACGATGATCGAGATGGGCCTGCCCTGCGACAAGCATCATCACGAAGTCGCCGCCGCGCAGCACGAGCTCGGCCTGACCTACGGCACGTTGGTTCAGACCGCGGACCGCATGCAAATCTATAAATATGTCGTCCACATGGTCGCCCAGGCCTACGGCAAGACCGCTACCTTCATGCCCAAGCCGATCGCCAAGGATAATGGCAGCGGAATGCACACCCACATGTCGCTGTGGAGCAAGGGCAAGCCGCTGTTCGCCGGCAATGGCTATGCCGGGCTCAGCGACACCGCGCTCTACTTCATCGGCGGCGTCATCAAGCACGCGCGTGCCCTGAACGCCTTCACCAACCCGACGACGAACAGCTACAAGCGCCTCGTCCCGGGTTTCGAAGCACCGGTCCTGCTTGCTTATTCCAGCCGCAACCGCTCGGCATCGTGCCGAATTCCCTACGGCACCGGCGACAAGGCCAAGCGCGTTGAATTTCGCTTTCCCGACGCGCTTGCCAACCCGTATCTCGCTTACGCGGCGCTGCTGATGGCTGGCCTCGACGGCATCCAGAACCGGATCCACCCGGGTGAGGCGATGGACAAGAACCTTTACGACCTGCCGCCGGCCGAACTGGTCAACGTTCCGACGGTGTGCGGATCGCTGCGCGAAGCGCTGGTCAGTCTCGACAATGACCGCGCGTTCCTGACCAAGGGCGATGTGTTCAGCGATGACCAGATCGACGCCTACATGGAATTGAAATGGGAAGAGGTGATGCGCTGGGAAACCACGCCATCGCCGGTCGAATTCGACATGTATTACAGCTCGTAGGGACGGCCAGTTCGAAACGACGCCGCTCCGGCACCACCGGGGCGGCGCTTTTTGATGTCCTTAGCGCTTTCGTAACCCTCGCCTGCGACAAGGACCCCGCGATGGCATGCGAGGTTCTTTCGATGAATGATTTCCGCTCTGGGCTCGACAAGGGTCGGGGACCCAAGAAAGCCGGGCTGTTGATGCCCGCCAAGAAGCCTTCCGGCGTCAGCGAAGATTTGAATTCGGTCAGCGTCGCCCGCGACGCGCGCCGCACCGCCAATCATCGCGACGACGACCGTCACCGTTTGCCAAGCGAACAGGCCATACTGAAGGCCGGACGCAAGAATTACACCGTCGAGCTCGTCAACCTGTCGGGTGGCGGCGCGATGATCCAGACCGACGCACCGCTCGAAATGTGGCAGAAAGTCACGCTGATGCTCGGCGATTGCGATGGGCTGGACTGTGCCGTGCTATGGATCAAGGGTGATCGCGTCGGCCTGGAATTCGCGCCTGAAACGCAGATTTCGGGCGACCGGGCCAAGCGCGACAAGCTGCTCGTCGACGTGCTCAAGCGCAATTTCCCGGGAATGAAACAGGCGCCGCGCGCACCGGAACCGGTTTCGGGCAAAGATTCCCCGGCACAGCCGGCAGAGCAGCGCCGCGCGATCCCGCGCCATCCGCTGATCTGGACCGGTGCGGTCCATTTCAACCATGCTACAACGGCGGTCCGCCTTCGCAATATATCCGACAGCGGCGCCCTGCTCGACAGTCCCGATTGCTTTCCGCCGAACGCCGAAGTCCTGCTCGACCTGGGTGGTGCCGGACAGCATTTCGCAACAGTCTGCTGGTCGCGCGGCGACCAGGTCGGCCTAAAGTTCGCGGAACCGTTCGACGTGTCGCTGCTGGCGCGCGAAAAACCTAACATTGCCGATCATCGTTGGGTCGCGCCGGATTATCTTCGCCATGACGGCAACAGCCAGTCGGCCTGGGACAACACATCGCTGCAGGATCTCGAAGGCTTTCTGAAACGCTGATTCGCGCTCAATAATCCTTCGACACGCGCACGTTCGCGCTTGCCCGACCGATGGTCGAGATCGACGACAGCAACGACAGCCATTTGGTGACCTGATATTCGACGCGCGTCGCCGAATAGCCTTGGCCGTCGGTAATGACTTCGACGTATAATTTCCGCCCAATATACTTGCCCGCGCTAACCGCCGTCTTCTGGCCGGTCGAAACATCGGCCGGAACGATTCGCAGGCGATCCAGCCCGACTGCGCGGCGCAGGGCATTGATCGGATCGAGGCTACCCGACCCCGATTGCAACGCCGCTACCGCCGCCGCCAGCTGGATCGCTTCCGGCGCAGACAGGTTGGTGATCGATGTGCCGAACAGAATTCGCGACAGCAATTCGTCCTGCGGAAGGGCGGGCACGCTGGCGAAGGTAATTTCGGGCTTCAGCCCGCTGCCGCGAACCAGCACTGCCGCATCCAGCCCCTGGACCTGCGCCTCGGCCCGGATATCCAGCTGCGGATCGATCGGCGTTTCGCCGCGGAACCGGATGATCCCGCGTTCGAGCCGGAAGCCACGGCCGGCAAATTCATAATCGCCGCGGATCAGGTCGGCGCGTCCATTGAGCCGCGGCGCCGACACGCTGCCGCTGATGTCGAGGTTGGTGGTCCACAGGCTGTCGATGCCAAGGCCGCGAACCTTGAGATCGCCGCCAGCTACCTTGAGGTCGAGAAGCCACGGTGCCAGTTGCTTTACGTCGATGATCTCCGCCTCGTCGCGGCCGACATGGCGCACCTGAAGCTTCGGTACGCCAGCGCCGCCGCCAGCCTGTCCCAAGGTGAATCGACCGCGCTCAAGCTTGAGGTTGCCGCTGATCCGTCCGCCATTACCGCTCGACCGAATTGCAATCGGACCGGTCACCGTCGCCGCGATGTCGTCGCGATCGAGCAGGGCGGCATTGGCGGCCTGGAACTTGAGATCGAACGCTGGGGAGCCACCGCTGAAATCGACGTTGCCCGACCCACTGACGGAACCGCCGCCGGGCGTTTGTCCGGACATCTTGTCGAGCAACAGGCGCGATCCGTTGAAGCGGCCTTGGGTCGCGACATTCTGCAACACCATGCCGGTTACGGCACTTTCGATCCGCGCATTCTGTGTGCGTAAGGAACCACGGATGGTCGGGTCGACCAGTCGGCCGTTGATATCGGCACCGATAGCGACCGGCCCCGAAAGATCGAACACTTCGACACCTGACAGGCGCCACAGCGTATCCGCCGGGCCGTTGTAGCGCAGCTGGAACAGCATCGGCGCATTCAGCAATTGTTCGACCAGCGAGCCGCCGCCGAGCGAAGTGAAACGCGCCTGCGCGCGCCCGATCGTCTTGCCGTCACTGACGGCAATTGCGCGCATCGCCGCCTTGCCATTTTCAAGGACAGCGGCCAGCCCGAGATCGATCGGTTTGGACGACAACACCAAGCCCGATCGGCTCAGCCCCCTCACCTTCAGATTGGCGCGCCCGGACGGTCGACCATTGTCGCCGCGCCAGCGATAATCGAGCGTCCCGGTGGCAATGCCGCCAAGCCCCAGGCCGGGCCAACCGATGTCGAGAACCTGGAGCGGGAGCGTCTGGAGGTCGACCTTGATTTCCGGTGTGCTGCCGGTCCGGCCGGAAAGGGTGGCGCGGCCGCCGCCGAAGCGAACCCGGGTCGGCGCAATCCGCCAACCATCGCCTTCGGCGGTCAGCACCGCCGGGCTCTCCAAGTTCAACGCCTTGCCATCGACTTCGCCTTTGCCGGTGATGCTGATCCGGTCGGGGCTGATATTGGCGAGGCCGACCAGTTCGAAGGCGCGGCCGCGCCGTCCGGCAATCGCGGCGCGGACCTGGCCCGATCCGTTGACGAGTTTTCCGCTGGCGGTCAGTCGGGCGATGTCGATCGCGCCGTAGCTGACGCCCCGTGCCGCGACGGTGCCGTCCAGCGTCGTCTGACCCTTGGCGAGCAAGATCGTCCCGTCGAGCTTCCCGGTCCGCACCGACAGCGAAGTCGCGCCCGGTATCTTGGCGCCGTTTGCGGCCAAATGCGCTTCGATGAATTGATCCCCACTGATCGGCCTGAAGCCAAGCGTCCCGTCGATCCCCCCGCCGGCAAGCGCGAGTTTCCCGGTAAATCCGGCCGGATCGGAGCGCAGGTCGCCTCTGGCGGTGGTCCCGGCGACATTGAGCGCGGCGATCGAAATCACGGCATTGGCGCCACGCGGAAGCAGGATCCGTCCGTTCGAGGTGAACGGACCGAGCTTGGAACCGCCGTTCGCGGTGTAAGCGAAGCCTTCCGCGATCGGGTCGAGCGACAACTTCATCGCGCGAATGCCCATCGCCTCATTGGGCCGCTCAAGCCACAGGTCGACGTGCGGCTTCTCGATCTTCCCGTCGAGCGCGAGCCGGAGCGGCCCGTAGGTCGCCTGGCGCCCGGTCGCGTTGATCTGGAAGGTGCCGTCGCGGCGGCGAATCCCGCTTCCCGACAGGCGCAGCGACGGCGAATAAAGCTGCAGGTTCGAGAAGTGCAGGATACCGTCGGTGGTTCGCTCGAGGTCGGTGGTGAGGCGCGGCAAGCCGTCCATCAGCCCGCGGAAGAAGCTGTTGTCGAGCCGACGAACCCACGCCTCCGCCTTGCCGACGACCCGCGCCTTGCCACCGGGTCCGGGAATAACTCGAAGGTCGGTCTTGACGTCGATGATGCCGAGGCCGGGGATCAGGTAGCGAGTCATTCCGCCCGACACGAGAATGTTGAACGCGCCGGTCTTCAGGTCGAGCATCAACGAAACCTTGCCCTTCAGCTTGTCGCTGCTGAGCGCAATATTGTCGCCGCGCACCAGGTTGGGCGTCACGTCCAGCATGCCTTCGAGCCGGACATTGCCAAGGATCGCCCCGGCGACATCGCCAACCCCGGTAACGGCGCGCGCCTGAAGCCGAAGCGGAACGCGGACGGGCCATTTCGACCCTCTGCCCCGCCCTTCCGCGCGAACATCGACGAACCCGATATCGTCGAAGGCGACCTTGGGCGACGTCAGCCGGTAGGAGTAATCTGCGGTTCCGATCGGACCATCGAGCGTCGCGACCAGCCGGACATTCTGGCCGGTCATGTTACCGAACAAGGCAGGCGGCCTTAGCAAGTCCGCCCCGATCCGCAGATCGCGATACCGGTTTGCGCCAAGATCGATTGCGCCCTTCGCGACTACCCTCAGCGCGGACGAACCAAGTCGCAATTCGCCATCGAGCAAGCGATTCTTGAGCGTCGCTTCGCCCTTGATGTCGACCAGCGGCGAGGTCAGGCGAAGCGTTTTTCCTTTGAAGATCTGTCCGGTCGCGGCCTTGCCGTTCAGGCGATAGCGACCCGCATCCGCCGCCAAGGCAAGCGACAGACTGCGTTTGCCCGCCAGATCCGCCGTCGCTTTGCCGCGCCACTTGCTCCAGGTCCCGTCACCGTCGATCTTGAGGTCGATCGGCAGGCGCCGGCCAAGCATCGCAGGCAACAGCCCGTCCGCAGGTGCCGTCACTTTCGCATCCACGTCGAAGCGATTGCGGTCGGGTTCGGCGTCGAGCAGGATCGCGAACCGGTCGGCACCCTTCAGCCCGCCTTCGAGACGGATGAGCGCCTTGCCGGATCGAATGTCGGCCGACCCCTTCAGCGCTCCAACGCGCTCCGTCCCGGTTACCGCTTTCGCAAGCTCGAGCCGACGGACTTCGAAATTGCCGACATGGATGTCGAAGCCGGGTAGGATCGATCCGGTTCGACCCGTTGGCTTCAACTTCGGCAATCGGAGCAGGGTGACCCGGTCCGCCTCAAGCCGCGCGATATGCAATCGATTGCCGAGATAAGCGCCCGGCGCCCAATCGAGCAGGATGTCGGGCGAGGTCAGGAATTCGCCTTGCTGGTCGGAGATGCGGACATTCTTGAGATGCGCTTTGCCGAAAACCGACCCCTCGATCCGGCCGATTTCGATCTTCAGTCCGGACTTGATTTCAAGTCGCGCGATGCGGTCTGCAAGGAAGCGGTGGCCGGGCGCGGAATCGAGCAAGACCAGCCCAACCGCGAGCAATGCCAGCAGGACGAGGACAAGCGCAGCAAGTTCGCGTCCAAGTCGCTTTGCCCAGTGGCGTTTGACGCGGATTCGACGGACCTCGCGCTCCGGCTCGGCATGCTCGTCGATCGTCGCGCTTTCCGACACGTTAAAACGCCTGGCCGAGCGAGACGGTGACGGCGATCGGGCCGTCCTTGGAACGCGGGTTAAGCGGTGTTCCGACGTCGAGCCGGATCGGGCCGAAGCTGGAATAATAGCGCAGGCCGATTCCGGTACCGAATTGCCAATTCTTCATGCTTGGCGTGCCGCTGTCGGCTAGCGTCCCGCCATCGAAAAACGGCACAATCCCGAAATTGCCACCGAACGCCTTCAATCGTATCCGCGCCTCCAGCGCGAATTCCGCCAGGCTTCGGCCGCCGATCGGATCGCCATCGATATCGCGCGGGCCGAGCCGCTGATAACCATAGCCGCGCACCGATCCGCCGCCGCCCGAATAGAAACGACGCGATGGCGCAATGTCGTCGCGGCCCGCACCGACGATGGTGCCTAGCCGGATCCTGCCCGCCGCAACCACGCGCGCCGATATTGGCCGATAGGCGCTCGCGTCGATCTGGGCGCGGGCGTAGGTGAACGTCCCGCCCTGCAGGCTGACTTCTGGGCTCAGTCGTCCACCGAGCCGGAAGCCCGTTGTCGGATCGAGCAAGTCGTCGGTTCCGTCATAGGCGAGGCTCCCCGGGATGGCGGCGACGAAGAACGTCCGTCGGCGATCCGCGCCAGTCGCCTGGATCTTGTCGCGTTCATCCGATGCGACCAGTTCGGCGCCCAAGCTCCATGTCCATTTCTTCTGCCAGATGAAATTGCTCTGTCGTTCGATCCCACCGGACAGGGAGAATGTCTTGGCATCGAACGCATTGCGGGTCAGGTGGCTCGCCGAAATCTGGGCGTTGAGCACCTGGTCGCGGCGCTGGAAATTGTTCCGACGGAAGGAAACGGCAGCTAGCTGCTCCTGCGTCCCAGCCACGCCGCGCACCGTCAAAGCGCCTTCCGGATTGAAGAAATTGCGATGCTGCCAGCTGGCTTCGGCGCGCACCCCTTCGCCGGTGCCATAGCCCAGTTCGCCGGCAATCGTGCGCATTGGCGCAGGTTCCAACCGGACGACGACATCGACGACTTCCCGGCCGTCGCGCGGCACGACCTTCGTTTCCACCGTTGCAACCAAACCGGTTGCGACCAGCGCGCGGCGCAAATCGTCGACGTCGGATTGTTGAAAGCGGTCGCCGGTCTTGAAGCGAGCGATCGTGCCGACGTGGCGCGCGCTGAACGGCGGCTCGCCACTGACCCGGATTTCACCGAAGCGGGCGACCGGTCCCGGCTGGATCGGAAGCACCAGCTTAGCGGTCGCATTTTCGTGATCGATGACGATGTCCTGGTCGCCGATATCCGCCGTCGCAAAGCCCTGTTCGCCAAGCGCCACTTTCAGTGCGACCCCGGCCGAAATCACTTCCTGCGCGACGACGGGATCACCCGATTTGACGGCGAAGGCGCTGCGCAGGGCGTCGGCATCGCCGCCCGCTTCGGCAAGCCCGGGAAACTCCACCGTCTCGAACCGGTAACGAGCGCCTGGACGCGTTCGCATCAGGACAACAATTCGGTCGGCCTCGCGCTCGATTTCGGTCGACACTTCGGCGTCGTAATAACCCTGCGACTGAAGCAATTCGGTGAGCAATTCGGCGTCCGCGCGAGCCCGGCGATCGATCTGCGCGGCATTGGCGCTGTCCTTGGCGTCGGCCTTCAGCGCCGATTGCGTGTCGAACGCTGTCAGCAAATCATCGCTGCCCGCCTCGCCAAGTCCTTCCAGTCGCACCGAATAGCGCCGCGCCGCGACACTGTCGTCGATCGAATCGGAGGTCGGGGCCGACTGCGCCTGCTCGCCCGGAAGCGGCTCCAAGACCGGGTCGGGCGCGTGCATGTCGGGCCAGTCGACGCCAAGATCCGGCATCGGATCGAGCGGTGCGCTAGGGTCGAGTTCGGCGGGGTCAGGCGCGTTTTGCTGAGCGTTGACGGGCACATGAAGCAGCGCTGCGCCGCATAGGACACCCAGCAGGCGCCAACGCGCACGCTCCATTCCGACACTCACCATCAGCGCAACCTAGACCAGTGCGCATGAATGATGCCAGTCGAACTATCAGTGAATGGTTCCGAGCACGTGATTGCTGGCCAACATTGCGGTGAGGCGCTCGAGTTGCCGCCAATGGCAAAAGCCGTTCACATTGCCCAGATCGCGACTGCTCGACGCGCGTTGAGCGGCGGCAATTGGCGCGGCGCTGCCATATTCGTCGACCAGTTGAATGGCATCGCTCAGGGCGCGGCGACAGGAAATGTAGAGATCGTCCATTGGGACTGCCTAACGATTCAGCCTTACATTCGCGCGCACGAACGACGTCAACGCGCCGTCAACCATTTCTGGCGTCGTCGACCCGCCTCTGCCAAAGGACGAAAATGACCAACCGACCACAGGCCGCAGGCGGCTTTTTTCTCATTGTGCCGATTATCGCCGGGTTCGGTTATGGACTGTCGGTCGGCGATGCGTCCTACTGGACCGTCATCGGCCTGGCGATCGGGGTCGCCCTGGCACTGCTGACCTGGGCGCTCGACCGCCGCCGCTAGACGACCTTCCGTCCCGCCCAGATCACGCGCTCGACGCAAAAAAACGTCTCCAAGGCGCAGTCGGGCCAGTCCGGATAGGCCGGATCGTCCGACTGCACGGTCACCACCTTGCCGAGCGGATGCACCGCCAGGAGCTTTACCAGGAAACTGTCTTCCATCCGAAGCACGTAAATTCCGTCGCGAAGCCGCGTTCCGGCATAGCTCAGGTCGATCAGGATGTCGTCGCCGTCATTCAACGTCGGCGCCATCGAATTTCCCTGCACCAGGATCATCGACAGATCGGAGGAAGCGGCACCGGTCAGGCTTTTCAGCCAGCCCTGGTCGAAGGCAAAGTATCGGCTGCCGCGACGGGTCTTTTGCGCGGACTGCTCAATCAAGCCGGCGTCGATCGCGATAGGATATTGCTTAGCAATTTCCGCTCTATCGATTGGCACTCACTCACTTTCGAGGGCGAGCGCCACCGAATTTCGCTCCGGATCCCCGCGCCGGATGCCAATATCGTGGCCGGGCTGCTCGTCGATGGTCTGGAAGAAGCGGAAATACCCATCCCCGGCCATGCGCTGGCCGATATCTCGGTGCAGCGTCAGGCAACGTCCGCCGACGGCAGCATCATCCTGGATATCGAAGCGCTGACCATTTCGGACTGAATGCTCAGGCCCGGCGCAGCGAGCGACGCAACTCTTCCAGCGCTTCGTGCAATGCGTCGGTCGCGTCGGATTTCGACGCGACCGGCGCATGGCCGAGATGACGGTCGATCCGATCGGCCAACTGGCCGGCGGTTGGCATTGGTTGGGGTGCAAACAATTGCACCACGCGCGACTGTGGTGACGGCAACGGGATCGGATCGGTAAGCAGAAGCTCCGCTAGCTCGTCGACCTGGCCTCCGAGACAAGGCTGGTCGAGGACTAGCGGTGGCCATTGCGTTTCGCCGTCGAGCAACAAGGCGTCATCATCGACCGGAACGTCGAGCAGGAGTTCGGAATGATCGCTGGTGAAATCGCCGTCGGAAGATACAAAAGTCGGAATGACGAATTGCGGCTCGGCTTTGCCGATCATCCGCATGAAGACGAACGACGCACCGAAGATGCTGATCGCCAATACCCCGGCCGCTGGAAATGATGCAAAGCCAAGCAAGGGGCCGAGGGCGGCACCGGCATAAGCAGTGGCCATAGCCGGAATCGCCGCAGCGGCAAATTCCAAGCCGCGCTCGGCAGGAGTAGGAACAGCAATAGCCATTTCCTTCCCCTACCGGCAAATTCCTACCAGCCCGTTAGCCGCGCCGCACTATTCGCTCAGC
>JBDTMR010000012.1:0-17677 GCA_039934175.1 Sphingomicrobium sp. | reverse complement strand
CGATCCGCACGCGGGCCACGTCATGCCCGCCGACGCGGTGGAAATCCCGCTCGCGCCGCCGCCGCCGGAAGCCGGAAACGGCCCGGCGCATGCGGCCGATGCCATCTACGATCCCGCCACGCAGGCACGGTCGCGTCGCGGATTGGCGAAGGAGCATGGCGGCATGCTGGCCACGCGCTTCGTCGCCGACCGTGCCGAGGTTCGCTGGACTCAGGGCCGCGAAGCCTATGTCCTCGACAGCGACTTCTGGGTCGGCGGCGACAAGGATAAATTGTGGTTGAAGGGCGAAGTCGAAGGCGAATTCGGCCGCGCTCCGGAGACGGCCGAAGTACAGGCGTTGTGGAGCCACGCCATCGCCCCGTTCTTCGACCTGCAAACGGGAATCCGCCACGATCCGGTCAAAGGTCCCGACCGGACGCACCTCGTCCTCGGCTTAATGGGGATCGCCCCTTACTGGTTCGAGATCGACGCCGCCGCTTTCCTTTCGACCAAGGGCGAGCTGACCGCGCGGTTCGAGGGCGAATATGATTGGCGCATGACCAACCGGCTGATCCTGCAACCACGCGTCGAGCTCAACCTGGCTGCCCAGAACGTGCCGGAACGCGGGATCGGTGCGGGGCTGAGAAGCGCCGAGGCGGGCCTGCGCCTTCGCTACGAAGTCACCCCTCTATTCGCGCCTTATGTCGGGATAGAGGTCGAGCGCGCCTTCGGTCGCACCGCCAACTATCGCCAGCGCGAGGGCGAGCGACGCGGTGGCATCAGCGCGCTCACCGGAATCCGCTTTTCATTCTGATCGGGGAATGGCCGACGGGGCTGGTGGAGCTGAGGAGGATCGAACTCCTGACCTCTGCAGTGCGATTGCAGCGCTCTCCCATCTGAGCTACAGCCCCGCACCCGTCGGAGCGCCCCAATAGCGGCGCTTGCGGTGGTGCGCAACGGTCCTGTCCCATCTTTTCTCGGCCGCCTGCGCGGCAATGAAAATCGCACCAAAATCGTCGGGCCTTTTGCATCTCGGCCGACCGGTCTAGGGGTGCGTTTCAAAAGGAGACGAGACGATGGCCACCGCATGGAAACTGACCAGCCGCCCGAACGGAATGCCGACCCCGGGCAATTTCGAACTTTCCGAGGTCGCCCTTCCCGCCCTCGAAGACGGGATGGTACGCGTCGCCAATCGCTGGCTATCGGTCGATCCCTACATGCGCGGCCGGATGAACGACGTGAAAAGTTACGTCCCGCCGTTCCAGATCGGCGAGCCGCTGGAAGGTGGCGCGGTCGCCGAAGTGATCGAGAGCCGCGATCCCGCTTTTGCGGTCGGCGACATGGTGATGCACATGGCCGGATGGCGCGACGAAGCGGTCGTCCCCGCCAAGTCGCTCAACAAGCTTCCGGCGATGCCGGGCATCGAGCCCAAGGATTTCCTCGGCAACCTGGGCCTGACCGGCGGTACGGCCTATTTCGGCCTGCTCGAGGCGGCGAAGGCCAAGGAAGGCGACATCGTCTTCGTTTCGGCCGCGGCCGGCGCGGTCGGATCGGCCGTCGTCCAGATCGCCAAGGCCAAGGGCATGACCGTGATCGGGTCGGCCGGCGGCGCCGACAAGTGCGAATTCGTCAAATCACTCGGCGCCGATGCGGTCGTGGATTACAAGGCAGGATCGTTGCTCAAGCAGCTTGCCGCCGTCGCGCCAAAGGGCATCGACGTCTATTTCGACAATGTCGGCGGCGACCATCTCGATGCGGCGCTTGCGCTGGCCCGGCAGAATGCGCGCTTCGCGATTTGCGGGATGATCGAAAATTACAATGCGGGCGAGCCGACCTGCCTGAAATATCTGATGCGCGTCATCGCCATGCGCGTCCGCCTGCAGGGCTTCATCTACACCGATTATCTGGACCGGCTGGGCGACTTCTACCGCGACATGGGCGGCTGGATCGCCAGCGGCCAGCTCAAGGGCCGCGACACGGTGGTCGAAGGGCTCGACCAGACGCTCGACGCGTTCCTGGGGCTGTTTACCGGCAAGAATACAGGCAAAATGTTGGTGAAGCTCTAAGCCGCCGAGCATAACGAAAGCGGAGCGAAGCGAGCGTCCTTAGGCGAGAGAAGGCGAGAGCCGGCCGACAGCCGAGCGGCGCGAGTGCTGATCGACGTCACGGGATTTACTCCCGTGACGGCCTCGAACCTCAGCGACTGCGTTCGATGTATTCCCGCATCCGGTTGAACACGGCGGTTCCACGCTGGCGCATCTTGTCTTCGATCGCCTGCCATTGAGCCTGTGCATCTGGCCCCAACTCTTCAGCCTCTTTCGCGCCTTTTGCGAGGCTTACGCTTGCCTCCGCCGACAATCGGGTCTCTTCCCGTTCGAGCATCTTGAGCAACTCGTCGCGGACTGCGGCGTCGTCGAAATGGTCGAGCGCATCGGGATCTTCCATCGCATACTCCATACTTAGAGTATTATCTGGATAACACACGTAGCGTCAATGAGAAAGGCTTAGGCCGTCACGGGACTAAATGCCGTGACGTCAGTCGGGTTCGCCCTTCGGCAAGCCCACGCGACCCGCCGTCCGGCGTTCGCCATCTCTCCCGTAACGACGCGCGCTTCGCTCCGCTTACGTTACGTTCGGTGGCTCAACGCGCGTAGTTACAAGCTGCCGGGTTGCCGCTCTTCAAGCCACGCTGCAGCGCTTCCATGCGTTGGGCGCTCGATCCGTGGGTGAAGCTTTCCGGAACGACGCGGCCCTGCATCTGCTTTTGCAGCGTGTCGTCGCCGATCGCTTCGGCGGCGCGCATGCCTTCTTCGATGTCGCCCGGCTCCAGGATTGATCCTTGCGCATCGCGGGCAGTTGCCGCCCAGACGCCGGCATAGCAATCTGCCTGAAGCTCGACGCCGACCTGGACCTGGTTCGATGCGACCTCGCTCGAGCGCGCCTGCGCCGTGCGGGCACGGTCCAGCGTGCCTTCGAGGTCCTGGATGTGGTGGCCGACCTCATGCGCGATGACATAGGCCGCGGCAAAGTCGCCGGGCGCGCCGAAGCGCTGCTTCAGCTCGGCAAAGAATTGCGGATCGATGTAGATCTTCTTGTCGGTCGGGCAATAGAACGGACCCATCGCCGCCTGCGCCGCGCCGCAGCCCGACTGGCTGCTGTTCGAATAAGCGACCATCGTGGTCGGGGTGTATGTGGCGCCGGACTTCTGGAAAATCTCGGCCCAGGTTTCTTCGGTCGAACCCAGCGTGCGGACCATGAAGCTGCGGGTTTCGGCATCGAGGCGCGAGGGCCCTTCCTTTCCGCCGACCGGGCCGCCGCCGCCCAGACCGCCGATCGAGGTCAGCGCGCAATAGCCAAGGCCCAGAATGATGATCCCGACGATTCCGAAGCGTGAAGCCACGAGCTGGAATATGAGGCCGAAAATGCCCGCGCCGGCACCGCCGCCAAGGCTGAGGCCACCGCTCTGCCCTGTCCGATCCTCGAAATTGCCGCTTTCCGGTTCGCCGCCAAGACGCATCACGCTCTCCCTCTTTTGCGGATGAATGCACGGCAACCGTAACGGTTGCAAATCCTTGTCGCGACGGCGAAAGCATCGGCCTCCCGTTTTCAGGCAAGGATGCCGTTTCATGTTGCTCAAGGACCGCCGCGCTCTCGTTACCGGATCGACATCCGGAATCGGCCTCGCCATCGCCCGCACCTTCGCCCGCGAAGGCGCAGCGGTGATGCTCAACGGCTTCGGCGACAAAGCGGAGATTGCGAAAATCTGCGACGAGCTTGCCGAGCTTTCGGGCCAGCCGGTGCTTCACGACGATGCCGACCTGGGCAAAGTGGACCAGATCGACAAGATGATCGCGCGGATGACGTCGGAAATCGGATCGCCCGATATCCTCGTCAACAATGCCGGAATCCAGTTCGTCTCCCCGGTCGAGGATTTCCCGCCGGAGAAGTGGGACGCGATCCTAGCCATCAACTTGACCGCCGTGTTCCACACCACCCGGTTCGCGCTGCCCGAAATGCGCCGCCGCGGCTGGGGCCGAATCATCAACACGGCAAGCGCGCACAGCCTGGTCGCAAGCCCGAACAAGAGCGCTTATGTCGCCGCCAAACACGGCGTCGCCGGCTTCACCAAGACCGTTGCGCTGGAGGCCGCGCGGGACAATGTCACGGTGAATTGCATCTCGCCCGGCTACGTCTGGACGACCTTGGTCGAAAACCAGATCCCCGACACGATGAAGGCGCGCGGACTGACCCGCGAGCAGGTGATGAACGACGTCCTGCTCGCCGCGCAACCGACCAAGCGCTTCGTCACGCCGGACGATGTCGCCAGCCTGGCGCTTTATCTTTGCAGCGACGGCGCGCAGTCGATCACCGGCGCGAACCTCAGCATGGACGGCGGCTGGACCGCCGCATAGCCGCCGAGCGCAGCATCGCCGACGCGCAACGCGCGTCGCCGAAGCAGCGCGAAGAGCCGGCGAAGCGCGGACGACAGCCAAGCGTAGCGCGAGCTGATCGACTGCATCAGGCCGCCCTGATGCCGCACCCGGCCCACCCCCGCCCCAACCATCGCGCTTGCAACGCCGTCCACCGCCGCTACGCTCCGCGCCAATGCGTATCATCCTTGCACTGGCGGCCAGCGCCGCGCTTACCGCCTGCACCGCCATCGGCGCACCTCATGAAATCGTGTCACGCGACAGCAGCGAATGGCGCGCCGCCGCGACCAACCACGACCGTGCACGACTGCGCGACTGGCGCGAGGCGTTTACCGAAGGCCTAACGAAGGCCCGTGCCGCCGGTCATTCCGCCGACATCCAGCGCGAAGGAGCGCTGCTCGATCCCGATGCGGCGATTGGCCAAGTGCCGATCCCGAACGGCGATTACGCCTGCCGCGTGATCAAGCTCGGCGCAAAGTCGGCGGGATTGCTCGACTATGTTTCCTATCCCGCCTTTCGCTGCCGAATCCAGCAGGAGCGCGGCCTTCAGGGCTTTGCCAAGATGACCGGCTCGCAGCGTCCTGTCGGCCTGATCTTTCCCGGCGACTCCTTGCGCCAGGTCTTCCTTGGCACCCTCGTCCTCGGCGACGAAAGCCGAGCGATGCAATATGGCCGCGACGCCGAGCGCGACGTCGCCGGTTACGTCGAAAAGATCGGCGCCAACCGCTGGCGGATGATCCTGCCCTATCCCGCCTTCGAATCGACCGTGGACGTGATCGAACTCGTCCCCGCCAATTGATCGTCCGCCAGACCATGGAGTGACCCGATGACACGCTTTGTACTCGCTGCCTTGCTCGCGACCGCCGCGACCCCGCTTGTCGCCGCCCCTGTGGCCGATGCGGTGAAGGCCGACATGCCCAGCCTGATGACGCTGTACAAAGACCTGCATTCCAACCCCGAACTCAGCATGCAGGAAGTCCGCACGCCCGCAAAACTGGCTGCGGAAATGAAGAAGCTGGGATTCACCGTCACCGAAAAGGTCGGGAAGACCGGCGTGGTCTCGGTGCTCAAGAATGGCGAAGGCCCGGTTCTGTTGATCCGCGCCGACATGGACGGCCTTCCGGTGGTCGAACAGACCGGCCTGCCGTTCGCGTCGACGGTTCGCGCGATGGCAAGGTCGGGTGTCGAAACCGGCGTCATGCACGCCTGCGGCCACGATACGCACATGACCAGCTTCATCGGCACCGCGCGGCAATTGGCGGCGCGCAAGGCCGAGTGGTCGGGCACGCTCGTCATGATCCTGCAGCCCGGCGAGGAAACCGGCGAAGGCGCCAAGGCGATGCTCGACGACGGCCTGTTCACCCGCTTTCCCAAGCCGACCTATGCCATCGCCTTCCACGATGCCGCCGCCGGTCCGGCCGGGACAATTGGCATTACGCCCGGCTATGCGCTCGCCAATGTCGACAGCGTCGACATCGATGTCAGGGGCGTCGGCGGCCACGGCGCTTATCCGCAAACCACCAAGGATCCCGTCGTCCTGGCCTCGAAGATCGTCATGGCGCTGCAGACCCTCGTCAGCCGCGAGGTCGATCCGCAGGCGCCCGCTGTCGTCACCGTCGGCAGCTTCCAGGCAGGCGCGAAGCACAACATCATTTCGGACAATGCCAAATTGCTGCTGACGGTGCGCAGCTACACGCCCGAGGTGCGCAAGCAATTGCTCGACGGGATCAAGCGGATCGCGCGCGGCGAAGCGATCGCTTCGGGCATCCCCGACGACAGGATGCCGGTCGTAACGGTGCGTGACGGGGAATATACGCCCTCAACCTTCAACACCCAGCCGCTGTCCGATCGCGCCCTCGCATTGTTCACCGAGAAATTTGGCGACAAGCGCGTCGCCAAGACCCCGCCGGTGATGGGCGGCGAGGATTTCAGCCGTTTCTACCTGGCCGACCAGAACATCCAGAGCCTGATTTTCTGGGTCGGCGGCACCCCGCTCGACAAATGGCAGGCCGCCGGTGGCAATGCCGCCAAGCTGCCATCGCTCCACAGCCCCTTCTGGGCGCCCGATGCACCGGCTGTCATCTCGACAGCGACGGAGGCCATGACGACACTGGCGCTCGATATACTGAAGCGCCCCGCGTAACGACGCCGGTGCGCGAAGCGCGCTGCCGGATCTGCGCAAGAGACGCGAAAGGTCGGCCGACCGGTCGCGAAGCGAACCGGATCGACGTCACGGATTCATTCCGTGTCAGCGCCCTCGTCACGGACGCGGAGGATTATTCCGCCGCCCACATCTCCGCCTTTTCGGTCAGGCTGATTTCGCGCAGCAGGTCGTCCACCCGTGCGGTCAATTCCGGAAGAAACGTGATCTGGTGGCGCGCGCCGCGATAGCTTTCGACCATCAGGATGGCGTCGATCAGGATCGGCACCACGAGATTTTCGGGATCGTCGAGCGCGGTCAGCCCCTGCAATTTCTCCAGCGCCTTGCGCCGTGCGCCCTCGGGGTCCGCCATTGCCGCCGTGCGGCCGATCATCCACGCCATCTTACTCGCTTCCTTCTGCAAGCGAACACCTTAGGCCAGGCCGCGATTCCCCGCGAACCAGTCGGGCGCGTCACAGCTTCGTCTGGGCGATAAGCGCCATTAATCGCTGGCGGCGTTGAGCGCCTCAATCTGGGCTGGGGTCAAATCCAAGGTCAGCGCGGCGATCAAATGCTCGGCCTGGGCCAGGCTGGTTGCGCTTGCGATTGGAGCGCCGACGCCCGGTTGGGCCTTTGTCCAGGCAAGCGCGACGGTGGCCATCGCGGCACCGGTTTCGGCGGAGACCGCTTGCAGTGCGGCAAGCACGGCATTGCCCCTGGGGCTGCCGATATATTCCATGTTCCGGGCGCCGCGCACCGACTTGCCGACATCGTCGGTCGAACGATATTTTCCGGTCAGGAAACCATTGGCGAGACTGTAATAAGGGAAGAAACTCAGGCCGCGTGCGGTAACGACATCCTGCAATTCGCCCTCAAATTTGCCGCGCTCGACCAGATTGTACCAACCTTGCACCGCAACCGCAGCGTCGATGCCTTCACGGTGCGCAACCGACAGCGCTTCCTCGACCCGCACGGCGGAGAAATTGCTTAGCCCGGTGGTGCGGATCTTGCCGGCCTTGCGCAATTTCTCGAACGCACCAAGGCTGTCGGCCAGCGGCACATCGGGGTTGTCGCGGTGTTGGTAATAGAGATCGATCGTCTCGATCCCCATCCGTTTCAGCGACGCTTCGGAAGCGCGCGCGATGACCTCGGGATGAAGCGAAGCGACGTATTCGACGCTGTCGGCCTTGCCGTCGTAACTGACATTCTCCAGCTTGCCGTCGAGGAAGCCGACTTTCGTCGCGATAACCACTTTGCCCCTTTTGGCCGGATCGCGCTTCAACCAGTTGCCGATCACCGTCTCGCTTTCGCCGCCGCTGTGGCCCGGCGCCCAGGCCGAATAGACGTCGGCGGTATCGATCATCGATCCGCCGGCATCGACGAAGGCGTCGAGAATCCGGAAACTGGACGCCTCGTCGGCGGTCCAGCCGAACACGTTGCCGCCAAGCGCCAATGGCGCCACCAAGATACCGCTGTCGCCCAACGGGCGCTGATGATCGTTGTTCATGACCATGATCCTAGCGCCATCTTCAGGGTTTGTTTGTAAATTTATCCGACACTGTCAGCCATGTCGGGCAATTTGACAGATGCAATGACGGTCAGCGGGCTCGCCTTTGGCGGCTACGCTGCTGCGGCATTGCTATTTTCAGCAATGATCCTGTGGCGGTCGCGGCGCGGAGTCCGCCTCCCGGCCCAGCGCCTGTTGCTTGCTGGGTTCGCGCTAACCGCCTGCTGGGCATGGCTCAGCGCCATCGGACCGGGATCGACCCTCGCAGGGCTTGCCGAAACCTTTCGCAACCTGCTCTGGCTTGGGCTCCTCCACAGCCTTTCGGGTGGCCGCAACGCGGTTGAGCGACAGCGTGGTGTACGACTGGTCTATGGTGCCGTCGCTGCCGTTCTAGGCCTCGAAATGCTCCTCGAACTCACGCCGCTGCTGACCGGCACGGAGCCGGCGTTGGCCGCGACCGCGACCCTGCTTCGGATGACCGCGGCAGCCGGCTTGCTCGTGCTCGTACACAATCTCTACGGCCAGGCTGACGCGCCCAGTCGTAGCGCGATCGGCATGGCGATGCTCGCGTTGGTCGCAACCTGGGGTTACGACCTCAATCTCTTCACCTTGGTCTATCTCGATCCGGCGGCGTCGCGCGGCCTGCTCGATTGGCGCGGCGTGGTCACCGCGCTGACGGCACCATTGTTCGCGTTCGGCGCGGTCCATGCCGACGGCTGGCGAATCCGCCTGTCACGAGACGCTACCTTCCAGTCGCTCTCCCTGCTTGCCATCTGCGCCTATTTCGCGGTCATGACGATCCTGGCCAGCGCACTCGGCCATTCCGGGATCGACTGGGCGCGTCCGCTGCTTGCCGCCGTCATCGCACTGATGGTCGTCGCGGCGATGATCTTCGTTCCCTCCCCGCGTGCCCGCGCCTGGGCCCGGATCAAATTGACCAAGCATCTGTTCGAGCACCGCTATGATTATCGCAACGAATGGCTCCGCTTCGCCGAAACCGTCGGTCGTTCGGGCAAGGACGTCGCGCCGCTCGGCGAACGGCTGATCAAGGCTTTCGCCGACATCGTCGAATCGCCGGGCGGAATGTTGCTTGCAGCCGACGATCCGGCGGGCGTTTCGCTTGCCGCCTCTTGGCGTTGGGAGGGCGCGCTATTCGCGCCCGACGAGGAAGATCTGCTGCGTTGGCGCGAGCTCGAGCGCAACCCGCGGATTCTGGACATCGACGCGCTCCGCCGGGGCGACGCGCAAGGCGGTTCGGAACTTCCGCTGCCGCAATGGCTGGCAAATGATTCGACCGCCTGGGCAGGGGTTCCACTGATCCACGAAGGCCGCCTCGTCGGCCTCGTCCTGCTCGCTGCGCCGACGCTTCGCCGCGCGCTCGACTGGGAAGACTTCGACCTGCTCCGAACGGCAGGGCGGCAGGCTGCATCGACACTGGCCGAAGCGCATGGCCAGCAGGCACTTGGTCGGTCGCAGCGCTTCGACGAATTCAATCGCCGCTTCGCCTTCATCCTCCACGACGTGAAGAATCTGGTTAGCCAATTGTCGCTGCTGACGCGCAATGCCGAACGCCATGCCGACAATCCGGATTTCCGCGCCGACATGATCGCCACCCTCAAAGCATCGGTTGGCAAGATGAACGACCTGCTCGCCCGGCTCGGCCCGACTGCCGACCAGCGTCCCGCCCGGCTGGAACCCGTGGCGCTTCGCTCGTTGGTCGCAGCCGCGCTCGCCGGCAAGCGCGCGCGCCACGACGTCGAATTGCTCGGCGACGGCAACCAGCTCGCCATGGCCGATCCATTGTTGCTTGAACAGGCGATCGGCCACCTCGTCCAAAATGCTATCGACGCCAGCAAGGTGTCCGATCCGATCCAGGTGCGAATGGGCGGCGACGCGCATAGCGCGACCATCGCGATTGCCGATCACGGCAGCGGAATGGACGCCGATTTCATCCGCACCCAATTGTTCGAGCCCTTCGCCTCCACCAAGGACGGCGGCTTTGGCATTGGCGCGTTCGAAGCGCGTTCGCTGATCCAGGCAATGGGTGGGCGACTGACGGTCGAAAGCCGTCCGGGCAAGGGCAGCAAATTCACCATCCACCTCGCGATCGCCCCGGCCGAGGAAGACGACATCAGGAAACAGGCATGAGCGACGAGGAACTTCCGATTCTGCTGGTGGTCGAGGACGACGAAGGCCTGCAGCGCCAGCTCAAATGGGCCTATGACGGGTATCGGGTCGTCGCCGCAACCAACCGCGCCCAGGCGCTCGAGTTGCTGCGCTTGCACGAACCGGCGGTCGTCACGCTCGACCTCGGCCTGCCACCCGATCCCGATGGAACCACCGAAGGTTTCGCAACGCTGACCGATATTATTGCGCTGAAGCCCGACACCAAGGTCATCGTCGCCTCGGGTCATGGCGCGCGGGCAAGCGCGCTGAAGGCGATCGCGCTGGGGGCTTACGATTTCTACCAGAAGCCGGTCGATATCGACGCGCTCGGCCTGATCGTCAGTCGCGCCTTCCACCTCCATGCGATCGAACAGGAAAACCGACGACTCGAAGAAGCGCGGTCCGGCGATACCGTGCTTGGATCGATCGTCACTTCGGCACCGGAAATGCTCAAGGTCGCGCGGACCATCGAACGGGTTGCCGGCGCCGACGTTTCGGTCATGCTGCTTGGCGCCAGCGGCACCGGCAAGGAATTGCTCGCCCGCGCAGTCCATGAAAAATCGCCGCGCGCGAAGGGTGCATTCGTCGCGATCAATTGTGCCGCGATTCCCGAAAATCTGCTCGAGGCCGAATTGTTCGGTTACGAACGCGGCGCCTTCACCGGCGCGGTCAAGACGACCGAGGGCAAGATCGAACAGGCACAGGGCGGCACCCTGTTTCTAGACGAGGTCGGCGACATCCCGTTGCCGCTCCAGGTCAAGCTGCTGCGCTTTCTCCAGGAACGGGTGATCGAGCGGATCGGTGGTCGAACCCAGATTGCAGTCGACACCAGGATCGTTTGTGCAACGCACCAGGATCTGGGCGCGATGCAGGCCGACGGTCGCTTCCGCGAGGATCTTTATTATCGTCTCGCCGAAATCGTCGTTCCGATCCCCTCACTCGCCGAGCGCTCCGGCGACGCCGTCCTGCTGGCCCGCCATTTCGTCAACCGTTTCGCACGCGACCTCCATTCGAAAGTCGCTGGTCTGGCCCCCGATGCCGCCGAGGTGATCGATGCCCATTCGTGGCCGGGGAACGTTCGCGAGCTGGAAAACCGGATCAAGCGTGCCGTCATCATGGCCGACGGCAAATTGATTGGAGCGGCCGATCTCGACCTTCCCGGCACCGCTCCGACCAATCAGCAGGCGCTGGCGATCAACCTTCGCGCCGCCCGTGAAGTCGCCGATCGCCGCGCCATCCACGTTGCGCTGACCCGCACCGAAAACAACATTTCCAGCGCCGCCAAGCTGCTCGGGATCAGCCGTCCGACGCTCTACGATTTGATGAAGCAATATCAATTGGGAAGCTGATTTTTCGACGAACGGCGGTTGCCCGACCAGCGCATCCTCTTAGTCTCCCGTTTCGATCGAACAGGGAGCTTCTGCAATGGACCGCCGCCAATTTCTTGCTACCTCCAGCGCCGTCACCGCCGGACTGACGCTCAGCGCAAAGCCTGCCTTTGCGGCGCCGACGTCCACCGCCACCAAGACGCCGGGCGATGTAACGTTGAATGGCATCCTGGAGCAGATCTTCCAGGACCGCGTCCGCCGCTATCCGACCTTTGCGACCAGCCTGGGCCTCGACAAGGGACCGCTGGCGCACCTCAAGTCCCAAATGGACACCCGCCCGCCTGCCAAAGCGCGTGCGGAGGATCTGGCGCTGTCGAAGGAAAGCCTTGCCAAGGTCGAGTCGGTTAACCCCGCGACCCTATCGTCGTCGGGCAGGATCAACCGCGACGTCATCATCTACCAGGCCAAGTCCGGCATGGTCGCGCCCGAAAAGTTCGGAATCGACAGCGTCCAGCGGCCCTATCCGATCTTTCAGCAGGGCGGCGTCTATTTCTCGACGCCCGATTTCCTCAATTCCAGCCACACCATCGAAACGGCCGCCGATGCCGAGGCCTATCTGTCGCGCCTCTCGCTGGTCGACACCTTGCTCGACAATGACAGCGCCGACCAGCGAGCGCAGGCGGCGCGCGGCTTTCTTGCGCCGGCCTGGTCCATCGACCTGACGCTCGGCCAGTTGAAGAAATTGCGCGAAGTCGCGGCCGGTGACAGCAACATGGTGCGATCGATCGCAAGCCGAGCCGCCACCAAGGGTATTGCCGGCGATTGGGCGGCGCGCGCCACAGCGATCGTCGACAAGGAAATCTACCCCGCGCTCGACCGCCAGATTGCGTTGATGGAGAAGCTTCGGCCAACCACCAGGCCCGGCGACGGCGCCCAGCGCCTGCCCGATGGCGATGCCATCTATGCCGCCGCGCTCAAGCAAGCGACGACGACCGATTTCACACCCGACGAGGTCCATCGCCTCGGACTTGCCCAGGTTGCCGAAATCAGCGGTCAGCTCGAGACGATCTTGAAACAGGCTGGGCTGTCCCAAGGCACCGTCGGCGAACGTCTGGACCAGCTCAATCGCCGCGCCGACCAGGTCTATCCCGATACCGACGCCGGTCGTGCAGCCTTGCTCGCGAGCCTCAATCGCGGCATTGCGGACATGAAAACGCGGCTACCACGCGCCTTCGCCACCTTGCCGACCCAGCCGCTCGAGATCCGCCCGGTCCCGGTGGAAATCCAGGACGGCGCGTCGAACGGTTACTATCGCAGCGCAGCACTCGATGGTTCGCGTCCGGCGATCTATTTCATCAACATGAAGGATCTCGGCGACTGGCCGAAATACACCTTGCCCGCGCTAACCTATCACGAGGGCAATCCAGGTCATCACCTGCAGATCAGCCTGGCCCAGCAGTCGACCGACATTCCGACATTGCGCAAGCTCGGCGGCTTTTCGGCATATTCGGAAGGATGGGCGCTCTACGCTGAGCAAGTCGCCGACGAACTGGGCGCTTATCAGGGCATCGAACGCGCCGGCTATTTGCAATCCTTCCTGTTCCGCGCAGCACGCCTGGTCGTCGACACCGGTCTTCATTCAAAGGGCTGGAGCCGCGAGAAGGCAATCGACTACATGGTCGGCGCGACCGGCTTCGCGCGCCCCCGCGTCCAGCGCGAGGTTGAGCGTTACTGCACCCAGATGGGACAGGCCTGCAGTTACAAGATCGGCCATCAGGCGTGGCTTCGGGCAAGGGCGGAGTCCGAAAAGACGCTTGGCGCGAAATTCGACCTCAAGCAGTTCCACGAAGTGCTCAAGGATGGCGCGATGCCGCTGACCTTGCTGCAGGCGCGGATCCGCGAACGCACCGCCATGGCGCTTCGCGGTTAGCGCGGCGGTTTAATTCGAAGGTCGCCCGGTACGCTGCGGTCCGGCCGGGGGCGGCGGATAGGCGAGTGGGTCGATCGATGCCCCCGCCGAACCGGCCGTCGCCGCGCGATAGAGAGCAGTGCCGACCGGGCTGTAAGTGATCGCGTTGGTCAGCAGCAACGACGCGATCATCGTCCCGATCCCCCAGCGCCATGCAGGATGGACACGTCCGCTGCGACGATAGTCGGCAATCACCCCGGCAATCGGGAACAGCATCAGCGCAGCGAAAGTCGCTTCATAGGCCCAGGGTGCAAGCAACGGCAGCGGCAGCAGTCGTCCGAACGCCGGGCCAAGCAGCATCGACATCCCGCAATAATGCAATCGCCGGTGCCAATCGGTGCGGCGCCGGTTGACGATGGCCGCGGCCGTCAATCCGGCAAAGGTCAGGACCGTCAGCGGGTCGAAGACCAGGAAGTTGATCGGCTGGAAGAAGAAGGGAACCGTGCCGCCGCGCACCATTCGCAAGGTTACCAGGAAGCCCAGCACGACCATCGCGACGATCCACCCCGCGCCGATCCAGCCGAGCCGACGATGCAGTGCTGTGCGTCCAGTCGCCACGAAGATGTTCTGAAGCAGGAACAGCACGACCCAGCCCATGAACACCAGCGCATGAGCGTGAACCAGCAAGGGCGACGAAAAACTCGATCGTCCCATCGCCAACTGCAATGAAAATCCGGAAATGATGACCAACGTCATCACCACTGCCGCAATCAGGAAGAAGCGGTCGTCCCGCATCCCTTGCTGCTGCCGATCCATCGCCACCGTCGCCATCGCATCGACCCCCAATCGAACAATCGCGAGATACTACGCGTCCGAAACGATCGCTGCAATCGCAAGCGATCCGCTGTGGGTCAGCCGAGTTGTTCTGCCATGTCGACGACTTCCAGCCAGCGTTCCTCCGCCGCGTCCTTTTCGGCGCGGAGCCGGTCGATCGCCTTGGTCAATTCGGCGAAGCGGTCGGGTCGCTTCACGAACAGGTCGGGGTCGTGAAGTTCATCCTCAGCTTTGGAAATTTCGCGTTCCAGTCGCTCGACCTCTCCCGGCAAACGATCGAGGTCGCGCTGATCCTTGTAGCTGAGCTTGGTCGCTGGCGCAGGCTTCCGTGCCACATTCGGCGCGATGCTTGCCTTGGGCTTCGCCGCCGTTTTCGCCGAACTGCGCTGCTTGACCCAATCCTCGTACCCGCCGGCGACGATATCGACCTTGCCCGACCCGTCGAGGCCAAGCGTCACGGTCACCGTCTTGTCGAGGAAGTCGCGGTCGTGGCTGACGATCAGCACCGTGCCTTCATAATCGGAAATGACTTCCTGAAGCAGATCGAGCGTTTCCAGGTCGAGGTCGTTGGTCGGCTCGTCGAGCACCAGCAGATTCGATTCCCGCGCAAATTCTCGTGCCAGCAACAGCCGCGACCGCTCGCCGCCCGACAGGCTGCCGATTGGCGCTTCGGACAATTCGGGCGCGAACAGAAATTCCTTCAGATAGCCCTTGATGTGCCGTTTGTGGCCGCGCACCTCGATCCAGTCGCCGCCCTCGGCAAGCACGTCGCGAACCCGCCGATGCGGCTCCATCAGCTTGCGTTGCTGGTCAATCACGATCCCGCTCAGCGTTTTGGCATGGGCCACCTTGCCGCTATCCGGCGCCAGTTCCTTCGTCAGCAACTTGAGCAGCGTCGTCTTGCCCGCCCCGTTCGATCCGACCAGTCCGATCCGGTCGCCGCGCTGGACGCGCAGCGAGAAGTCGCGGACGATTTCGCGTTCGCCGAAGCTCTTCGAGACATGCTCGGCGTCGATCACCACCTTGGTTTTCACATCGTCCTTGGCGATCGCCAGTTTCGCCGCGCCTGCCGGGCCGAGGATCGAGGCGCGCTGGGCCCGCATTTCCATCAGCTTGGCAAGCCGGCCCTGATTGCGCTTGCGCCGCGCCGTGACGCCGCGGTGGAGCCAATGCTCCTCGATAGCCAGCTTGGCGTCCAGCTTCTCGGCCGCGCGTTCTTCCTCGGCATAGACCTTGTCGGTCCACGCATCGAACCCGCCGAAACCGATTTCGGCGCGGCGGATCGTCCCACGGTCGAGCCACAGGCAGCTCTTGGTCAGCCGGGTCAGGAAGGTGCGGTCGTGGCTGATCGCGATAAACGCGCCCTTGAAGCGCTTCAGCCACTCTTCCAGCCAGTCGATCGCGCCGAGGTCGAGGTGGTTGGTCGGCTCATCGAGCAGCAGCACGTCGGGCGCCTGCGCGAGCGCCCGGACGATGGCTGCCCGTCGCCGCTCGCCGCCCGACGCGGTCGCGACGTCGCGCGCCAGGTCGATGCCGATCTGATCGGCAATCGCCGCGGCTTCGTGAACCGCCGGCGCGCCTTCGCCCCCAAGCACCCATTCTTCCAGCGTTGCAAAACCGGTCATCACCGGATCCTGCTCCAGCAGGACGACCTTGGTGCCGGGTACGATCTTGCGCTGTCCCTCGTCGGTGTCGATCGTCCCGGCCAGGCATTTCAGCAGGGTCGTCTTGCCCGCGCCATTCCGCCCGATCAGCGCCAGTCGGTCGCGCGGACCGACATAAATATCCAGCCCGCGAAACAGCCAGCCTTCGCCCTGGACCAGACCGAGCTTCTCGAATGATAAAATTGGGGGTGCCATCGCGCTGCGCCCTAGCGTAGCATGACGCCGCCGTCACCCGGCAGTTGATGAACGGGGGTTCTCATCGTCATTCATAAGTCATTCAATGCCTTGGGCTTAGGACAGCGGCAACGTTGAGAGTATCGCCATGAGCCTGTTTCGTACCCTGCTTGCCGCCACCTTCGTGGTCGGCCTGACCGCCACCCCCGCGCTGGCCGATCGTCCGCGCGACCAGGATCGCGCATTCCAAGCGACTCGCGAAGGTCGTTCGATGCCGCTTCCGATGATCGAACGCCGTGTCGTTCCCTTCATGGGCGGTGCCGATTATCTCGGCCCGGAATTTCGCGGCACCACTTATCGCCTCAAGTTCGTTCGCGACGGCCGCGTGATCTGGGTCGATGTCGATGCCGCGACCGGACGGATCGTCGGCCGCTCGGGCAATTAGTCCGCGCTGCTTTTGGGCGCTGCAATCGACCGCACATGGACATCGCGCTGCGGGAAGGGGATTTCGATCCCCTTTTCCTTGAACGCGCGCCAGATGGCTTTCAGCACTTCGGAACGCACGTTGCCGACGCCTTCTTCGGGGTCGGAAATCCAGGCCTGGATTTCGAAATTGACGCTGCTGTCGCCAAATTCCTTCAGCCAGACGTTCGGTTTCGGTCGTTTCAGGACGCGCTTGCAGGCGATTGCGCATTCCAGCAGCAATTTCTCGACCACCTCCAGATCGCTATTATAGCTGACGCCGACGGGAATTTTCACGCGAACGTTGCGGCTGCTGTACGACCAGTTCTCGACCGGTTCGGTCATCAGCAATTCGTTCGGAATCAGATGCTCCTTGCCGTCACGGGTCAGCACCGAAACAGCCCGAATGCCGATCTTGTTGATCGCTCCGAAGGTGTCACCGACGACGATCACATCGCCGGGTTTGACCGATCGATCCATCAACAGGATCAGCCCGGCGATCAAATTGCCGAACGTCTTCTGAAGCCCGAATCCGACGGCCAGGCCGGCCGCACCGGAAAAGACGGCGAGCGCGCTCAGATCGATCCCGGTCAGATCGAGGCCGATCATCACCGCAATCGCGATGATGATGATCCCGGCGATTTTCTCGGCGAGCAGGCTTTGGCCCGGATCGAACCGGTCCGTCCGACGAAGGCCGCGCCGGACAAGCCAGAATGCCAGTTTCGCGGACAGATAGACGCCGATCGCAATCAGCAGAAACGAGACGACGCTGGCGAGCGAAAAACGATGCGAACCGACCGCGATTGCGAACGAGTCGAGATAGTTCCAGGCGTCGGCCAGCCAGGGCAGTCGCGCGGTCGCGTCGGTCATCGCATTGTTCATCATCGCCGGTCATCCTAGCATGGCGATGCGCCGCGTCGAGAGGACGGCCCGATGGGGCGACTTGACCCAGACACTTCGTTCCGGCCAAGCAACCGTTCAGCTTCCAGTGTGTTGGGTGTACCAAACGACTTTCCAAAGGGATTAATCTCATGCGCGTCCTCATCGTCGAAGACGAACCCAATCTCGGCCGCCAGCTCCGTTC
>JBDTMR010000011.1:0-18607 GCA_039934175.1 Sphingomicrobium sp. | reverse complement strand
ATTCGCCCAACGAGGTTATAGGCCCTTCCGGGGTCTCTTCGGTCGTTGGATTGAACGCCATGGCCCAATCTTAGCGCACGTTTCGGCAAAGCAACAGGTTCGCGGAAGCGGGGGGGCAGCTGACGGCGCGGCTGGCAACAGAGCGCCCGCCTTGCTATTTCACGGGCGTCAGTGTCCGAATCTCGCGAGGCCGGTGCGGCAAGCGTGCTGGCCTCGCATTTAGGCGACCTTGGTGGATGCCTCTATCAGGCGCAGAGGCGCCACCACGCTGGCCGCGAAAGAAAATCCGCAAAAAAGGAATAAGCGAAAACCCGGGTCCAACGGGGCCAGAGACGCCTAGAGACGGCTAGAGACAATATCGGCGCGGTGGTGACCGGGGTGGTGACCAAAGATTTTTCGAAAGCGGCCGGAGGCGGCCTAACCCACTGAAATCGTTGGAGCGGGCGAAGGGATTCGAACCCTCGACCCCAACCTTGGCAAGGTTGTGCTCTACCCCTGAGCTACGCCCGCTCGATGGCGGAGCCGATCATCCTGACCGGCTCGGGTGGGCGGGCATCTAGCTGCCTCTTTGCAAAGGCGCAAGCCCCGCCTTGCCGCTCGTGGTACGGCGGCCCATATCAGCCCCCTGACAAGGAGGAATCGTGGCAACCCTGGGAATGAGTGAAGCGGAAAAAGCGGCGGCCGAACGGCTCGAGCAGATCGTCGTCGCGCCGTCGATGGAAAAACTGATCGTGCTGCAGTTCACGGCGACCTGGTGCGGGCCGTGCAAGCAGCTGACGCCGATCCTCGACAAAGTGGCGGCCGATTTTGCCGACAAGGGCGTCGCGCTGGTCCGGATCGACGTCGACGAGGACAAGCTGATTGCCGCCCAATTCCGGATCCAGTCGGTGCCGACGGTCTATGCGGTTTTTCAGGGCCAGCCGGTTGCCGATTTAACCAACTACCGGACGGAGGGTCAGCTCAAGACCGCGCTCGATCAGCTGGTCGCGCAATTGCCGATCAAGGGCGAAGCGCAATCGCTGCGGGCCGAAATCGCACCATTATTGGCGATGGGCGAAGAAGTCCTGGCCCAGGGCGATTCCGCGCGCGCCATCGGGATGCTCTCGCAAATTCATGAAATGGCGCCAGACGATCCCGACATCATCGGTGCGTTGGCGCGCGCGTTCATTGCTGCTGGCGAGGTTGAATCGGCACGCAGCTTGCTCGGTGCGCTGGATGATGAAGCGGCCAAACACCCTGCCGTCGGCCGGGCGAAGGCAGCGCTCGACTTGGCGTCGGCTCCCGCCGTCGATACGGCTGCTGACGAAGCGCGTCTTGCCGCCGACCCTGATGATCACGAAGCGCGATTCGCCATCGCTAATGCCGCCATGGCGGGCGGCGACCGCGACCGCGCCGCCGATGAATTGCTGGAAATCGTAGCGCGTGATTCTAGCTGGAACGAGGGCGCGGCGCGCGCAAGACTGCTTCAGATCCTGGAAGCGGTAGGTTTTGAGGATCCGTGGGGCCGCGGAATCCGCCGTCGCCTGTCGGCACTGTTGTTCACATGATGGGTGCCAAGCCCGCGCGCGTTCCGCTGTTCCCGCTGCCCGGCGCGATCCTGTTTCCCCGCGCCCATTTGCCGCTGCACATCTTCGAGGATCGCTACAAGGCGATGATCGAGGATGCGATGGCGGGGTCTGGCCGGATCGCGATGATCCAGCCGATGGAGGAAGACGATCCGATCGGCCTTTATCGCGTCGGCTGTGTCGGCGAACTGGTCGGTGTCGAGGAATTGGAGGACGGCCGCTACAACGTCATGCTGCTGGGGTCGAACCGATTTCGACTGATCGCCGAAGCCGACGGCGGCACGCCCTACCGGCAGGCCGACGTCGATCTGGCGGCGTTTGACGACGACGACCCGCCACCGCTGGCGAGCATCCAGCGTGCCGAAGTCGAGCGCGAGGCGCGGAGGTTCGGAGATTCGCTGGGCCTCGCCGTCGATTGGGATGCGGTCGAGCGGCTCGATGATGAAATGCTGGTCAATGCAATCGCCCAGGTCGCGCCGTTCGATCCGGGCGCGAAGCAGGCGTTGCTTGAAGCGGATTCGCTGCAGGCGCGGGCCGACCTGGTAGTGCAGTTGATGCAATTCCAGCGATTGGCGCCCGGCGGCGCGGACATGGCGCAAACGCGGCAGTGATGATTACGCGCAGAATGTCCGGGGGATATTCGAGCATGATCATGCGAAGAGCATCGCGATGAGCGGAAACTTGAGCGGCCTGTGGTCGGGCAGTTACGTCTATCCCGGCGAGCTGAAACCCGTGCCGTTCAACATGGAATTGCGCGACCATGATGGGCGACTGAGCGGTGAGGTCAGCGAACCGGCACCGCCCTACATGGCTGCCGGCGAAGCGCATGCGATGCTGACCGGCGGAAGGTCGGGCAGCAACGTCAGTTTCACCAAAGTCTATGATTCGCTCGAGCACTTCCTCGACCCGGTGACTTATGTCGGGACACTGGACGATGAGGAATGCGAGATCGCCGGGACCTGGTCGATCAGCCCCGGCTTCAGCGGAAGCTTCGTCATGACCCGGCCGAACAGCGAGAACGCCTGCGAAGAGATCAGGGAATCCGTCGAGATCGAGCGCTGATCAGATCGGCAGTCCGCGCAGCAACAGTGGAAGATCACCGGTCGTGCCCCGCGCTTCCGCAGCCAATCGATCTCGCAGCGGGCCGATTCGGCCGGTAACGGCCATCCCGGCGCGGCGCACCAGCGACGGCAATTTGCCCGGGACGCCGTAAAGCCGGGTCAATCCATCGGTCGCCATCGCCACCATCAATGTATCGACGCTGCGCCAGCGCTGGTAGCGGTCGAGCAGTTGACGGTCGCCAAGGTCGAGACCGAGGCGTGCGCCCTCGACCGACACCTGGGCAAGCGCAGCGACGTCGCGATAGCCGACGTTGACGCCCTGTCCGGCAATCGGATGCATGGCGTGGGCCGCATCGCCGACCAGGACGAGCCGTCGATCGGTGATCCGCGCCGCATTGTGGAAGCCGAGCGGATAGGAGGAACGCGGCGTCAGCATCCGGACCTTGCCGAGGAAACCGCCCATTGCCGCCTGCGCTTCGGCGGCGAACTGGTCGTCGGACAAAGCGAGGAAGCCGGGCGAATCGTCGCGTTTCACTGACCAGACGATGGCGGAGCGATGGCCGCCGCCCTGATCGAGCATCGGGAGCAAGGCGAACGGCCCGCCCGGATAGAAAATTTCCCAAGCGACATGATCGTGCGGCCGTTCATGGCTCAATGTGCCGACGATGGCGGCATGATCGTACACCCAGCGGGTCGTACGGATTCCGGCAGCTTCGCGGGTCGGCGAATTGCGACCTTCGGCAGCGACCAGCAACGGCGCGCGGATCACATCGCCATTATCCAGCGTCACCGTCACTTCATGTTCGCCGCGGTCGACGTGCGCGGCCTTGCGCCCCCAGCGCAGGTCGATCGTCTTGCCGACCTCGGCGCGGCGAAGCAGCGCGGCGCGCAGATGCTGGTTTTCGTGCATCCAGCCAAGCGGCTCGTCGTCACCCTCGGGTGGATCGAAGGCCAATCCACCGGGCTTCAGGCCGTCGGCCACCCGGATGGTGCGGATCGGGCATCCGTCAACGGGGAGGTGAGCGCTGACCCCGATCGTGTCGAACATCCGCCGCGACGACGATGAGACCGCGCTTGTACGGCCGTCGAATTTTGCCTTCTTCCAGCTCGCCGGATCGACCGGATCGATCACGATCGAAGAAAGTCCGGCGGAATCGAGGGCGGCGGCAAGAGCCAGTCCGACCAATCCGCCACCCAGGATGATAAGGTCGCTGCGGTCCATCCTATGGCTGTTAGCCGGTCGCGAATGGCTTGGCGAGCGCTTGACCTCGGACTCCGCCGAAGCGCATGGTGAAGAACGAGCTTAACCCCGGGGGAAGACACATGGCCACCGCTGCCGAGCGGGCCCGAAAACGCGATCCAGGACCGGACTGGAGGGAAACGCTGCGCGATTCGCTGCGGCTTTTCGGCTTGCGCGTGATCGGTGCGGTGATGACGGGCGGAAGCATTGCGCTGGCGCTTGCGCTGGCCACCCATGAACCGGTCGATCCCAGCTTCTCGACTGCCGCGGGCGGACCGCCGGCCAATTGGGTCGGCAGCTTCGGAAGTTATTCGAGCGATCTGTTGCTGATGCTGTTCGGCCTTGCGTCGGTGCTGGTACTGCCGGTGCTTGCAATCGCCGGCGTCCGGATGCTGCGCGGCGATGGGCCGGGACGGCTCGGCCGCGCTTTGCTGATCTCGATGCTCGGCATGGTGCTGGTCGGCATTGCTGCCGGAATGATGTCGGGGTCCGCCGTGTCCGGGCTTCCCGCCGGTTGGGGCGGCGTCCTGGGCCTGGGCGGCGCCAAGGGGGTCGATTCGCTGATTTCGCTGATCGGCAACGACGGCGTCGAAGGCCCGCTGCGGGTCGCGACGCTGTCGATTCTCGCTCTTGCCGGACTGGTCGTCGCCTATCTCGCGCTCGCGCTTCGGCCCGAGGAGCGCGGCTGGATGAGCGGCCTGTTTGCGCGCGATCCCGACAAGATCGTGAAGCCGAAACGCCGCACGGTGGCCGAGCGCGACGATCCCGATTCGGCGGCGCCGCCGCGCGCCCGGCCAAGCGTCTCGGTCAGCGCGCCGGCCTCAGCCATCGCGCCTGCAGCGAAGGCCGCGCCGCGCAAGGGCAAGGTCGCCGCTGCTGCCCAGACCAGCCTGGCATTGGGCGACAATTTCCAGCTTCCGCCGCTCGAATTGCTGACCCCGCCGCCGCCGGGCGACAAGAAGCAGGTCGATCGCGCGGGACTGGAACGCAACGCGCGCCTGCTGGAAAGCGTGCTCGAGGATTTCCATGTCCGCGGCGACATTGTCGAGGTTCGCCCCGGCCCGGTCGTCACGATGTACGAACTGGAGCCGGCGAGCGGGATCAAGGCGAGCCGGGTGATCCAATTGGCTGATGACATCGCCCGCAACATGAGCGCGCTGTCGGCGCGCGTCGCGACCATTCCGGGTCGCAGCGTGATCGGCATCGAACTGCCCAACCCAAAGCGCGAGATGGTGTCGCTGAGCGAATTGGTCGGAAGTCAGGCGTTCGAAGACCAGGCGATGAGCCTGCCGCTGATTCTGGGAAAGAATATCTCGGGCGATCCGGTCATCGCCGATCTCGCGCCGATGCCGCATCTGCTGGTTGCCGGCACCACCGGATCGGGCAAGTCGGTCGGCCTCAACTGCATGATCCTGTCGCTGCTGTACCGCATGGGGCCGGACGAATGCCGGATGATCATGATCGATCCCAAGATGCTGGAGCTGAGCATCTACGACGATATTCCGCACCTGCTGTCGCCGGTCGTAACCGAGCCGGGAAAGGCGATCCGCGCCTTGAAATGGACCGTCGAGCAGATGGAAGAACGCTACCGGATGATGGCGAGCCTCGGGGTTCGCCAGCTGTCCAGCTTCAACCAAAAGGTCCGCGATGCCAAGGCCAAAGGATCGACCCTCGGCCGCAAGGTCCAGACCGGCTATGACGCCGACACCGGCCAGCCGATCTACGAAACCGAAGAGCTGGAATATGAGGTCCTGCCGCAGATCGTGGTGATCGTCGATGAATTGGCCGACCTGATGATGACCGCCGGCAAGGAAGTCGAATTCCTGATTCAGCGGCTGGCGCAGAAGGCGCGCGCGGCAGGGATCCACCTGATCATGGCGACCCAGCGACCCTCGGTCGACGTCATCACCGGCGTCATCAAGGCAAACCTGCCGACCCGGATCAGCTTCCAGGTCACCAGCAAAATCGATTCGCGCACCATCCTGGGCGAACAGGGCGCCGAGCAACTGCTGGGCAAGGGCGACATGCTCTACATGCCCGGCGGCAAGCAGATCGTGCGCGTCCACGGGCCGTTCGTCAGCGATGAGGAAGTCCGGCTGGTCGCCGAACATTGGCGCAAGCAGGGCGTGCCGGACTACAATCAGGCAGTCACCGAAGAGCCCGAAGACGGCGGCTATGTGCTCGACGGTTCCCCGGTCGGCGAGGACGATCCGGAGACCCAATTGTATCGCAAGGCGGTCCAGACCGTGGCCGAAAGCCAGAAGGCGTCGACCAGCTACATCCAGCGCCAGTTACGGATCGGCTACAACAGCGCCGCACGCCTGATCGAGCGGATGGAGAAGGAAGGATTGGTCGGCGCGCCGGACCATGTGGGACGCCGCGAGGTCCTGATCGACACCGAGGGACGCCCGATTTGAGGGCGTCCTAGGCTGAACGTCGCGGAACCAGCGGGTTCAGGGCGCATTCAATGCCCGACCGCCATTCATGGCACCAAGATTTTTCCAGGAGTTTCGTCGATGTCCATTTCCCCGACCCTTTTCCGTGCGCTCGCGCCGGTTGCCGCAATTACCATGATCGCATCGCCGGTCGCCGCGCAAACCAATCGCGACATCGCTAAGGTCGAAGCCCATCTGAACGCAGCCCAGTCGATGACTGCCGATTTCGTGCAGAGCGATGCCAAGGGTCAATCGATCAAGGGCACCTTGCAGCTCAAGCGGCCCGGCCGCATTCGTTTCGAATATGCCAAGGGCGCCAACATGCTGCTGGTCGCCAACGGCAAGACGCTGACCTTCGTCGATTATGAAGTTGGTCAGAAATCGAGTTGGGCAATCGGCAAGTCGCCGTTGTCGGTGCTGCTCTCGGGCAACGCCGACCTCGGCCGAATCGCGCGCATCATTCCGACCAAGGACAGCCGCATCCTCGTCGTTCGCGCGCGCGATTCGCGCCATCCGGAATTCGGCACCCTGATCCTTGGCTTCATCCGGTCGCCGTCGGCGCCGGGCGGACTGCTGTTGCAGGGCTGGACGGCGATCGACGCGCAGAACAGGCGAACCAAAGTGTCCTTGTCCAACCAGCGCTATAACGTCGCGGTCGCCGAAAGCGCCTTCACTTACGACGAGCCGAAAAAGCGTTAGATCATAACGGGTAGCAATCGAAAACTGTTCATCGCCCGGACAGGGATTGCGGTGTATTCGATCCCGGATCGTAGCAAATGGCTAGGGGTTTCCCCCTGTTACCCTTGCCGCCGCGATCGCCTTGCGTGACGAACGCCAGGTTGGCCCTCGCTCCAATGCCCCCGGAGCGGGGGCCTTATATCGAAAGGCCGCTTTCTTGGATGCAAGACTCCACCCTCGCCTTCGCTTTCGCCATTGGCTAAGCGAGCGGGTGTGACCAAGATCAAGATCGCCAGCTGGAACATCAACTCCGTGCGCGCCCGCGCCGGAATCGTCGAACGCTTTCTGACCGAGGAGCAGCCCGATGTGCTATGCCTCCAGGAAACCAAGGCCGAGGACAAGGCCTTCCCGGCCGAGCTGTTCCAACGCCTCGGCTACAAACATCGCAAGCTCAACGGCCAGCGGATGCACCACGGTGTCGCAATCCTTTCAAAGCTCGCGTTGAACGACGAGGGACGCCACGATTGGCAGGACAATGGCGAAGCCCGTCACGTCGGCGCCCGGCTCGACTGCGGGATTCGAATCGAGAATGTCTATGTGCCCGCCGGGGGCGATGTGCCCGACCGGGAGGTCAATCCGAAGTTCGGCCAGAAGCTGGATTTCGTCGAGCGCATGACGCGCTGGTCGGAAAAACTTGACGAGCCGACGCTGATTGTCGGCGACTTCAATATCGCCCCGTTGGAAAGCGACGTCTGGAGCCACAAGGCGCTCGTCGGCGTTGTCAGCCACACGCCGATCGAGGTCGACGCCTTGAATCGCCTTCAGGCGAGCCACGATTGGGTCGATCTGGGTCGAAAATTCATTCCTGCACCCGCGCGCAATTTTACATGGTGGAGCTATCGCTCGCCCGATTTCACGAAAAATGACCGTGGCCGCCGCCTCGATCATATGTGGGCCAGCCCGTCGCTCGCCCCCTTGGCAATCGCGCATGCCGTTCACGAGCCGTGCCGCAGCTGGGAGCGGCCGAGCGACCATGTGCCCCTCGTCGTGGAGCTCGACGTTTGAGTCCAGTCTCGCTTGGCCCGGCGCTTGCCGCATTGGCCGGCGGGCGGGCAGTTCGGGTCGGCCGGCTGACGGTGGCGTCGGTCGAAACCATCGGTGACGCTGCACTGACATTGCTGGACGCGGATAGCGCCGCCGGTCTGATCATCAGTCATGAGCGTGCTGCGGCGCTCGGCCTCGGCAATCGGCTGGAAGCGGCGAGCGGCGATCCGGTAGCAATCGGTCGCGAAGAGTGGATGGACGGCGCGGCGATCCGGGCCATCGTCGATCCTGCGCTCGACTTCGCGCGCGTCGCGGGCGGTCCGCTGCGGCCACTCGCGGTGGACTTTCCGGTCGATGCGCGCGCGGCACTCAAGCTTGCCCGGCTGGCCGGGGTGATGCCGGCGCTTTGGGATTTGCCGAATGTGTCCGACGCCGTGGCGCTGCGTGCCGAGGACGTCGAAAGTCCCAGCGATGCCGTCATCGTTGCGCGGGCGCGCCTGCCGATCGACCATGTCGGAATCGCGCAGATCGTGGTGTTCCGGGAGGTGCCGTCCGGCGACGAGCATGTCGCTTTGTTGCTTGGCGAATGGGGCGACCGGCCACCGTTGGTCCGGTTACACAGCGAATGCCTCACCGGTGACGTCTTCGCGAGCCTGAAGTGCGATTGCGGCCCACAGTTGCAGGCCGCGCTCGCCCTGATTTCCGAGGCCGGCGGGATCCTGCTCTACCTTCGCCAAGAAGGTCGCGGGATCGGGCTGGCCAATAAGATCCGGGCTTATGCCCTGCAGGATCGCGGGCTCGACACGGTCGAGGCCAACCGCCGTCTCGGATTTGCCGACGACGCCAGGGAATATGGCGCAGCAGCAGCGATGCTTCGTGCGCTCAAGGTCGACGAGGTTCGTTTGCTGACCAACAATCCGACCAAGGTCGCCGGACTGGAAGCTGCGGGGATCCGTGTTTCTGAGCGGGTCGCTCACCACCTTCCGACCAATCCGCACAATGAGGATTATCTCGCAACGAAGAAGGCCAGAAGCGGCCACCTCGACTAGATCAGTCTTCGAACAGTGCGGTCCCGACGCGGACATGCGTGGCGCCCAGCATCACGGCGGTTTCGAAATCGGCGCTCATCCCCATGCTGAGTCCTGCCAACGCGTGGTGTTTCGCCAACTTCGCTAACAGCGCAAAGTAAGGTCCGGGCTGGGGGCCGACGGGAGGAATCGCCATGAGACCGGTGAGCGGCAGGATCGTGGCCCGGACACGTTCGAGGAGATCGGAAAGCGCGGCGATCGTCACGCCGCCCTTTTGATCTTCTTCGCCGACATTCACCTGGACGAAGCAATCGGGGGCGCGTCCGGCCTTTCCGGCGGCGGCAACAAGTGCGTCGAGCAGGCTGGCCCGGTCGAGCGAATGGATCGCATCGAACAGCAGGACCGCATCGTCCGCCTTGTTCGACTGAAGTCGCCCGATCATGTGGAGCCGGACGTCCGGGAAGCGCGCCTGGAGGTCGGGCCATTTGTCCTGCGCCTCTTGCACCCGGCTTTCGCCAAAGTCGCGTTGACCGGCCGCAATCAACCCTTCGATCTGTGCCACGCTACGAGTCTTGCTGACAGCGATCAGCGTGACGTCGGTTGCCTTGCGCTGCGCGTTGCGGGCGCCGCGAGCGATCTGGTCGAGGATGGCAGCACGGCGTTCGGCAGCGTTCATGGCCGCCCTATAAGCGGCGAACGGCAATCGGCAAATGCTTGGATTAGAACTTGAAGGCGGTGCCGAGGTAAACGGCTTGGCTGTCGCGGCGGTCGTCCTTCAGACTCGCATCGCGATCACGTTCTACGCGATAACGGACGCCGCCGGTGACCGCGATCCTGCGCGAGAGCGCATATGCTCCGCCAACATCGAGGGCGTAGGCCTTCTCGGTACCAAGCGCGGGCGCGCGCGTCTCGTCCGTGCGCTCGGCCGAAGCGGAAACGCGGGTCGTGAGGCGCTTGTTGAGCGAATAATTGACCCCGACAACGGCACTTTCACGACCGCCAAGACCAAGGCCGCTAGCGCCTGTCTTGGCGACGTCACCAGTGACCGCAAAGCGGCGCCAGCCGACTGACATGCCGAGATTGTAATTGGCCTGGGTCAGCGCACCGATGGCCGGCGTGGTTTCACCGGTCCGCAGCGTCGGCGTCGCGGCACGGGCACGGATCGCAACGCGAACCTGGCTCGGACGAGCCTTCGGCGCGGCGGGCGTGAACTTGAAATCGCTGCCCAGCAAACCGCGCTCGGCAAGAGCGGCGGCAAGCTTGGGGTCGGTCGATGCAGGGGTGAAACCGCTAACCCGATCGAAGCTGATCGCGACCGGCGGAGGGCGCTTTGCAGATTTCGGTGCAGCGAAGGCAGGAATCGTCATTGCCGTCGCGAGCAATGCCGCGCCAGCCATGAATACAACCTTGTTTCCCATCCTGTTCACCGGAAAACGACTCCTTAGTCCCAGTGATATAGCTTCTAGCCGATCAGAGTTCCAAGGGCCCCGAACGATTCCTCTAGTCCCTGTGTCTCTAATAGCACATGTCTGTCCCACAGATGAACATCCATTCAGCATGGCGAAGTCGCTTGCGGGGGCGACACGACTATCTATAACGCATGCTCAACGGACCCATAAAGCCAGGACGCGCCATGTTTCGCTTGCCGATCAATGCCATTCTCATCGCCTCGGTTGCTCTCGGCACCGCGGCTTGCTCACGCAACAAGGATCTGCCGAACCAGCTCGCGCCATCGCGGATGACCAGCATCGGCGTTAACGCTTACCTGTGGCGTGCGTCGATCGACACGCTGAGCTTCGCGCCACTCCTTCAGGCGGACTCCAACAGCGGGGTGATCATCACCGACTGGTACGCCAATCCCAAGACGCCGGGCGAACGCGTCAAGCTGACCGTCTCGATCCTCGACCAGGACCTTCGCGCCGATGCGCTGCGCGTCGCCGCCAGCCGGCAGGTCAACCAGAATGGCGTCTGGGTGGATGCGCCGGTCGCCGCAGCGACCGTCCAGAAGCTGGAAGATGTCATCCTGACCCGCGCCCGCGATCTGCGCCGCGGCAGCATCGCCGGCTAATCGCCTAAGTCGAAATTCACGGTGGCAGCCATCGTCCGTCCGTGCTTATGGGGCGGGCGATGACCGACCGTTTCGATTTCAAGACCGCCGACCGGCGCTGGCAGCAACGCTGGGACGAGGCGCAATGCTTCGCCGCCGATAGTGCGAGTTCAAAACCCAAGAGCTACGTGCTCGAGATGTTTCCCTATCCATCGGGGCGCATTCACATGGGGCACGTCCGCAATTACACGATGGGCGACGTGCTTGCCCGGTTCCGTCGGATGCAGGGCTTCGAAGTCCTTCATCCGATGGGATGGGACGCCTTCGGCATGCCGGCCGAAAATGCGGCGATGGAAAAGAAGGTCCATCCAGGCACCTGGACCCGCGAAAATATCGCGACGATGCGCGGCCAGCTCAAACGGATCGGCTTCGCGCTAGACTGGAGCCGCGAGCTGGCGACTTGCGAGCCCGATTATTACGGCCACGAACAGGCGCTGTTCCTCGACCTGATGGATGGGGGGCTGGTCTATCGCAAGGAAAGCGAGGTCAATTGGGACCCGGTCGACATGACCGTACTGGCCAACGAACAGGTCATCGACGGCAAGGGCTGGCGTTCCGGCGCGGCGGTCGAGCGCAAGAAATTGTCGCAATGGTTCCTCAAGATCACTGACTTCGCGGAGGAGTTGCTCGACGGGCTCGGCACCCTCGATCAATGGCCCGACAAAGTCCGGCTGATGCAGGAAAACTGGATCGGCAAGAGCCGCGGCTTGCAATTCTGCTTTCGCCTTGCCGAGACCACACCGGGCGGCCAATGCGATGTCGATGTGTTCACGACGCGTCCCGACACGATTTTCGGGGCAAGCTTCGTAGCAATCTCGCCCGGTCATCCGATTGCCGAAGCGATGGCCGCCGAGCGTCCGGAAGTCGCTGCGTTCATTGCCAAGGCGCGCCAGGGCGGCACCACCGCAGCGGAAATCGAAACTGCCGAGAAACTCGGCTTCGATACCGGGCTGGAAGTCGTCCATCCGCTCGACCCGAACTGGCGACTGCCGGTCTGGATCGCGAATTTCGTCCTGATGGATTATGGCACCGGCGCCTTGTTCGGCGTCCCCGCCCACGACGCCCGCGACTTCGAATTCGCAACCAAATATGATCTTCCGGTACGCCGCGTCGTCGCGGCCGATGCATCGGGGGCCGCTGCGCCGGTGGTCGAGGTTGAGAACGGCGACGGGATCGCGGTCAACTCCCAATTCCTCGACGGAATGTGTACGGCCGAGGCCGCTGCCGAGGTCATTCGCCGCGCCGAAGCAGCCGGCTGGGGCAAGGGAACGACGCAATATCGCCTGCGCGACTGGGGCGTCAGCCGCCAGCGTTATTGGGGCACGCCGATCCCGGTCATCCACTGCGAAAGCTGCGGCCCGGTCGGTGTTCCCAGGGACCAATTGCCGGTCGTTCTTCCCGAGGACGTCAGTTTCGACGTGCCCGGCAACCCGCTCGATCGCCATTCGAGCTGGAACAAGGTCGACTGCCCGGCATGTAGCAGCCCGGCCCGCCGCGAGACCGACACGCTCGACACCTTCGTCGACTCGAGCTGGTATTTCATTCGCTTTGCTAGTCAGCCCGACGACAAGCCGTTTGACCGCGCCGAGGCTGAACAATGGCTTCCGGTCGGCCAATATATCGGCGGCGTCGAGCATGCGATTCTTCACCTGCTCTACGCCCGCTTCTGGACCCGCGCGCTGGAGCGGATAGGCAAGATCGGCATCAAGGAACCGTTCAAGGGCCTGTTCACCCAAGGGATGGTGACTCACGAGACGTATAAAAGCGCCGACGGTCGTTGGCTCAACCCGGTAGAGATCGAAGTTGCCGACGGTGGCCGCTTGATCGAACGGGCGACGGGCGCGGAGATCGAGCGCGGCCGCATTGAAAAGATGTCGAAGTCGAAAAAGAACACCGTTGATCCCGAGCCGATTCTCGATCGCTATGGAGCCGACGCGGTGCGCTGGTTCATGCTGTCCGACAGCCCGCCCGAACGCGACCTGGAATGGTCGGAAGGCGGCATCGAAGGCGCGGCGCGCTTCGTCCAGCGTGTCTGGCGCCTGGCGCAATCGCCCGCTGGCAATCAGGGCGAGGATCTGGCGCTTCGCAAGAAGATGCACCGCGCGATTGCCGCCGTTGGCGAGGCGATCGAGGGGCTGCAATTCAACAAATCGGTCGCCGCGCTCTACGAATTGACCAATGCGACCGAAAAGGCGGGTCCGAGCGCGGATCGCGATCTGGCCATAAAAGCTCTCTTGCTTCTCGTCTCGCCTGGTGCGCCGCATCTCGCCGAGGAATCGTGGATGTCGCGGGGCGAGGAAGGGATGATCGCGGACGCCGCCTGGCCTTCGCATGACCCGGCACTGCTGATCGATGACGAGGTCACGATTGCGGTTCAGGTCAACGGCAAGTTGCGCGACACGCTGACCGCGCCGCGCGGGTCGGTGAAGGATGTGATCGAGGCGCAAGCGCTCGCGCTTCCCAAGATTCAGGCCCAGCTCGGCGGCAACGCACCCAAGAAGGTCATTGTCGTTCCCGATCGGTTGGTGAATATCGTCGCATGATGTTTCGTTTTGCCATCCTCGCCTTGTCGCTCACTCTGGCCGCCTGCGGGCTTCGCCCGATGTATGCGGGTGGCGGCGATGGAGCGGTTGCCACCGGGCTTCGAATGGTCAGCGTCCAGTCGATCCCGGGTCGCTCCGGCTGGCTGGTCCGCAAGGAACTGGCGCAGCGGCTGGGCGAGCCCATTGGCGAGTCACGATACCGCCTCGAAGTTGAGCTCGATGACGACATCACCGGCTTCGGTATTCGCGGTGACCGCGCCGTAACGCGCGAGCGACGGACACTTCGCGCGCGCTATCGCCTGGTCGACCTCAAGAGCGGCGGCGTCGTACTCGATGCAACCGCGGGTTCGGACGCCGGAATCGACGTCGTCTCGTCGCAATATGCGACCGTTGCCGCAGAACAGACCGCGCTGGAACGCCTGTCAGCACAGATTGCCGACCAGATTGTGGGGCGGATTGCGCTTTATGTGTCGGCAAGCGGCAGCGGAAAGTGAAGCTTGCGAACGCCGCGATTTCCTCCGCGGTCGACCGACCCGATCCCGATCGCCTTTTCTATCTCTTCTACGGTCCTGACGAATCGGGGTCCCGCGCGCTCGCACACCGCTTGCTTCATTCACTCGGCGCTGAGAAATTCGCGGTTTCCGGGTCATCCGTGCGCGAGGATCCGGCAAGTCTCGCCGATGAGGCCGGCGCGATGGCATTGTTCGGCGGTCCCCGGGTCATCTGGATCGAACCTGCTGGCGACGAGATCAGCGACGGCGTCGCCAACCTGATGACAGCGCCTTCGGTCGAAAGTCCGGTGATTGCGATTGGTGGCGCACTTCGCAAGACGTCGTCGCTCGTAAAGCTCGCTGAATCGCATCCGCGGGCCGCCGCGGCGGCATCCTATGTTCCGGAAGGCGCGAACGCGAACCGGATGGTCGTGGAATTGGGTCGCGCAGAGGGGTTATCGATCGCTCCTGACGTGGCGGAGCGTATTTCCGAAGCGGCGGGCGGCAATCGAGCTATCATCGCGAGCGAACTTGGCAAATACGGCCTGTTCCTTGATGCCGAACCGGGCAAGCTACGCGAATTGGACCACGGAACGCTTGACTTGCTCGGTGCGGATTCAAGCGAGTCGGACCTGGGCAAGCTCGGGGACTTCGCAATGGTCGGAAATGGCCGCGACCTGCTGGACGAGTTGCAGAAGGGAATTCTGGCGTCGAGCGATACCGTCAGTGTCGCCAAGGCGATGCTTCGACGCCTGATGCAGGTCGCTTCGTTGCGATCGAGAGTCGATGCTGGCGAACGCGCCGATGGCGTCATGGCGTCAATGGGTAAGGCATTGTTCTTCAAGGATAAAGATACAGTAGGCGCGATGCTTCGCAATTGGGACAGTGCGCGAATCGCTGCGCTGGTCGATCGCACGGCGAAGCTTGAACGGGATCTGATGCTGTCCGATCAGCCCGAGGTCGCATTGCTTGGCGACGAGTTGGTCACGATTGCGCGGGCGGCACGAGCGCGCCGCTGAATCGGTTCAAAAGGGCTCGCCGCTGAGTCGTTGGCAGATCATGTCGAGTTGATCGAGCGAACTATAGGACAATGCAACCGTCCCGCCCTTTCCAGCGTGAGACACTTTGACTTTCAGTCCGAGCATATCGCCCAACTGCCGTTCAAGCGCGGCTAGATCGGCATCGACCGCAGTCGCGCGGCCCGGACGCGTCGGAGTGGCGGACTGAGCATCGTCAACCTTTTGCCTTTTTGCGAGCTGCTCGGCCTGGCGGACGCTTAAGCCTCCCCGGACGATTTCCTGTGCCAATTCCAAGGGGTCTGGTGACGTAGCAACGGCACGTGCGTGACCCATCGTGAGATCGCCTCTCACTAGCATCAGGCGAACTTGCTCTGGAAGATCGAGCAAACGCAATAGGTTAGCGACATGGCTTCGAGATTTGCCGACCATCTTCCCGATCTGATCTTGGCCGTGGCCGTGCCGATCGACCAACGCCCGGTAACCCTCCGCCTCTTCGATGGCGTTGAGGTCCTGCCGCTGCACGTTCTCGATCAACGCGAGTTCAGCCATTCCCGAATCACTGTCCGCGCGGATGATGACTGGGATCGCGTGCAATTGCGCCTTCTGGGCGGCTCGCCAGCGCCGTTCGCCGGCAATGATCAGGAAATCGTCGCCCTCTGCGCGAACAAGAATCGGCTGGATGATGCCATGCTGGCTGATCGAATCGGCGAGCTCCTGAAGTGATGCGTCGTTGAATGTCTTCCGTGGTTGATTGGGATTCGGTTTGATCCGCGAAACCTCGATAGTTCGGATGCCTGCGCTGCGCGGCTCCCCATCGGGCGCGGCGGCACGTTGCGCATCGCCGAGCAACGCACTCAGACCGCGGCCAAGACCATGTTTCTTGTCGCTCACGCTGCCTCGGCCTCCATTACGCGGGACAAGCGCCCCATCACCTCGCGAGCGAGCTTGATGTAGGCGGTCGATCCGGGACATTTCAAATCGTATATCAACGCCGGCAGCCCATGGCTCGGCGCTTCCGACAGTCGGACATTGCGTGGGACAATCGTGTCGAACACAGCCGAACCAAGACAGGCCCTGACATCGTCCGACACCTGCTGCGAAAGATTGTTGCGCCGATCGAACATTGTCAGAACCACACCGAGGATCTCGAGCGTCGGATTGATCCCCTGGCGAACCCGCTCCACAGTCTGCAATAGTTGGGACAGGCCCTCGAGCGCAAAGAACTCCGACTGTAGCGGTACCAGCAACTGTTGGGCAGCAACCAAAGCGTTGAGGGTCAAGAGTCCCAGCGATGGTGGACAATCGATGATAACGACATCCCACCTCCCTTTGGGCACGGCGTCGAGCGCTATCTTAAGCCGCTCTGTCCGCCGTTCGAGATCGACCAACTCAATTTCTGCCCCTGACAGATCAACTGTCGCGGGCACCACTTCGAGTCGGGGCACCTTCGTCTCTACTGCGGCCGTAACAACGTCCGCCGAACCAATCAGGAGATCGTAGCTCGACTTTTCCCGCTGATCGCGGCCGATCCCCAGACCGGTCGAAGCATTCCCTTGCGGATCAAGGTCGACAAGCAGCACACGCCAACCGATTGCTGCCAGCGCGGTCGCCAGATTGATGGCGGTCGTGGTCTTGCCCACCCCCCCTTTCTGGTTCGCAACGACGATCCGGATCATTTTCGGCCCCTCCGACGTACTTGCTCAGCCACCATGATAGCGGCATCCGCGTCGGTACGGCTGGGTACCAGCGCGAACCTACCCTGCCATGCCGCGCGAACGGCTTCCAGTTCCGATTGCGCCGATCGGCCTTTCATCAACAGATATTTCGTTCCTGGGTGCGCCAAATGACGGCTCATCGTGATCAACTCGGCAGATGGCGCCACTGCACGCGCTGTAATGACGTCAAAGCAACCTTCCGCATTCTGCGCCTTACAATGAGCGATCGTCAGTTTGTCGAGCGAGAGAACGGACTTTACCCGTTCGAGAAACTGGACGCGAAGGCGTCGCGGTTCAATGAGCGTCATCGGCGCGTCGGTGATGATTGCGAGCACCATGCCCGGCAATCCCGCACCCGAACCGAGATCGGCCCAATTAGCATGTTCGGGGGCGAGGGAGACAAGCTGTGCGCTGTCGAGAATGTGGCGGGTCCAGATGGCGGGGATCGTCGATTTCGAAATCAGATTCTGCCCCTCACTCTCCTCGATGAGGAGGGCCACATATTTCTTCAGTCGCTCGATTGTTTCACGTGAAACAGGACGCCCGACGGCCTCTTCCAGCGTCATGCTGCGCGACGCGTGATGGCAACGTGAAGGGCAGCCAAGGCTGCGGGGGTGATGCCGGCAATGCGCCGCGCCTGGTCGATCGATGTCGGCCCTGCCTGCATGAGGCGCTCGATTGATTCATGCGATAGACCGGGCACAGTATTAAACGCGAAGCCAGTCGGTATCTCAATTCTCGCATCACGACGCATCGCTTGCCACTCTCGATTTTGTCGCTGCACGTAAGGAGCATAAAGGCGGTCCGCCTGCCCCTCCTCTGTGCTAGCGAACTCGGCCGTTTCTCGCGATTCGAGATGGCTCTCGATTTGCTCGCGACGACGAGCGGACACGCAGCCAAGTGCAATCGCATCAGGTCCCAGGCGCGTTGTTGCATTGTCGGCGCGCAACGCGAGACGATATTCGGCCCGCGCGGTCATCATTCGATAGGGTTCGCTCACGCCCTGAAGCGTGAGGTCGTCGATCATGACTCCAATATAGGAGGTCGTCCGATCGAATTGTGCGGGCGCGAGCGATCGAGCAATGGCGGCCGCATTGAGTCCGGCGACAAGACCCTGGGCTGCCGCTTCTTCATATCCGGTCGTGCCATTGATCTGACCTGCGAGGAAGAGCCCGGCGACGTCGCGATGTTCAAGAGATTCATTCAGGCGCCGCGCGTCGGCATATTCATATTCAACCGCATAGCCTGGACGAGCGATCTCGACATTCTCGAGGCCGGCAACGGTACGCAAGAACGCCAGCTGGACGTCCGCAGGCAGGGATGTACTCACGCCGTTGGGATAGACAAGATGGTCGCGCAGACCCTCGGGCTCGAGAAAAAGCTGGTGTCCTTCGCGGTCGCCAAAGCGGCGGATCTTGTCTTCGATGGATGGACAATATCGCGGTCCCCTCCCCTCGATTGCCCCCGCGAATAACGGTGACCGATCCAAATTCTGTCGAATGACGTCATGCGTTGATTCATTTGTTCGGGTAATGGCGCATGCAAGTTGCGGTTGGTTCTGTTTGCCAAGCGGCGACATCGTCCACTGCTGGCGGTCGCTTGGCTGGGCGACGGTCCGCGACCAATCCACGGTTCGTCCATCAAGGCGCGGCGGTGTTCCCGTCTTAAGGCGACCCTGCGC
>JBDTMR010000010.1:0-18755 GCA_039934175.1 Sphingomicrobium sp. | reverse complement strand
TGGATCGCGTTGAATTCGTCGGCTTCGGGAAAGGTCAGGCCGAAAAAGCGCCCGCCGATAGCGTCCCAGAACGGCGAATGGCCGCCCTGGTCCATCACGCCGCGCAGTTCGGCGAGCACGATGTCGCCGAAACGCGGGCGATGTTGCTTGATGAACAAATAGCGCGAACGGGCGAGCAACATGCCAAGGCCACCCGCTCGTTCGTGGGGATGGAGAAAGAGGCCGCCGACCTCGCTCGATCCTTCGAGGTCGGTGGTCAGATTGAGCGTCTGGTTGCGAAAGATACGACCCAGTTCCTCGCTCTTCTGCGTCAGGGTCGAGATTAGGTAGCTGTAGAATGGTCGATCGGTGCCGACCGCGCCGAACACCTGGCATGTCCCGCGGATCGCCTTCGTCTCCATATCCTCGAGCATGAAGACGTATAGGTCATCACCCGGATTCTCGCCCTTGCGGCTAAACCCAGCTTCGGAATTGGCGAGCTTTTTTTCAAGAGTCGCTTTCTCGGCGGGCAGGTTGGTGAACCCGCCGCCGGTAAGTTTGGCGAGATCGTAAAGCGCCCGATGGTCATCGGCGCGCGCGGCGCGGATCCGGCAGCTCATCGCGCCTCTCCCGAAAGCCGGAGGATGGTCAACGCGGACAGGGCCGCACGCTCGGCCAGGCTCTCGACGATCAGATATTCCTCCATTGAATGAATTTTGCCGCCGCGCACGCCCATCGTGTCGATCACGGGGACTCCGCAGGCCGCGATATTGTTGCCGTCGCAGACGCCGCCCGTGGCTTTCCAGTCGATCGTCTGGCCAAGGTCGGCGCCAGCCTGTTTCACGATCCCGAACAGATGTTCGGCGGCATTGCTGATCGGTTTTGGCGGCCGGGCGAAGTGACCATGGACATGAATGGCGACGTCATGGCCAGCGATAACGTCAGCGACCTCTCGTTCGATCAGCGCCTGGGCGCGCGCCTGATCGTCGGTCGACGACGGGCGCATGTTGACGCGCAGGACGGCAAGGTCTGGAACGACATTGTTCGGACTTCCGCCGTCGATCCGCGCCGGATTGACGCTGAGCCCCGGGCCCATGCCGACTTTCAGGCGAAGCGCGAGATCGGCGGCGGCCAGCAGGGCGTTGCGGCCGTCCTCGGGATTGCGGCCGGCGTGGGCCGAACGTCCGTGAATCGTGAAATCGAAATTACCGCTGCCCGGGCGCGCGCCGGCCAGCGTGCCGTCGGGAAGCGCGGCCGGCTCGTAGGTCAATGCGGCGCGTTTGCCGTGCGCGGCTTCGGCCAGCAGCGCTGCAGAGGCGAGGCTGCCGACTTCCTCGTCGCTGTTGATGACGATGTCGTAACCAAAGCTTGCCGTGCAACTGGCTTCGACCGCTTTCAACGCGGCGAGCATGACGGCGATGCCGCCTTTCATGTCGGCGGTGCCGGGGCCATTGATGACCTTGCCATCGTCCGTGAATCGCGTCGCTTGAAACGCGTGATCGACCGGGAAGACCGTGTCCATGTGGCCGGTGAACAACAATTGCAGCGGCGCGTCCGGCCGAACCGTCAGCCGCAAGTGGCGTCCATGCGGCAGCGTATAGGTCTTGCCTGAAGCATCGACCGCTTCGACCGGCGTCGGGTCGATCCAGCGCAATTCGCCGGGCAGGGCCGACAGCGCGTCGCCAATCGCGCTTCCGACGCTAGCCAAGCCGGCGAGGTTGCGCGACCCCGAATTGATCGCTGCCCAATCCAGCGTTTGCTGCAACATGGCGTCCTGCGCTGCCTGAGCATGCATGACGCAATCGCGTTCGGTAGAAGTCAGCCCCTGCATCGCCGGGGCTCCTAGCGCGGTGCGGCGTTCAAAGCCAGTCGCGGAAGCCGTCGACGATGGAGCGGTACATGTCGCGCTTGAACGGGACGATAAGCTCGGGAAGGCGATTCGGTTCGACCCATTGCCAATGCGAGAATTCCGGGTGCGCGGTGGCGATGTTCACATCGGCGTCGTTGCCATTGAATTTCAGCAGGAACCAGTCCTGCAACTGCCCCTTCCACTGGCCGCGCCATAATCGCCCGGCGAGGTCGGGCGGCAGATCGTAGCGCAATCTCTGCGGATGATCGGCCAGGCGTTCCACCAATCTTGGGGCGACCCCGGTCTCTTCTTCCAGTTCGCGCAATGCGGCCGGCCACGGTTCCTCGCCCGGATCGATCCCGCCCTGCGGCATCTGCCAGGCCTCTTCCTTGTTATCGATGCGCCGCCCGACCCAGACGTGACGCGCCTGGTTCAGAAGCATGATACCGACCCCGCGTCGGTAGAGATGATCGTCGCTCATGGGCGGAGGGTTAGCCGAGGTCGGACGGGCAAGCCAGTCGTCGACAAACTGTTCAGAGACGCGCCAACAACTTCTTCGAAATGTCCGACAGATTGGCGAGATTGGCTCGATAAGACGCAATCGCGGCGATATGCCAATTGAGGTCGCCAACCAATTGGGGGTTTGCGCGCAAGGCATCCGCTGCGACTGTGATGCGGTCCGACGGCAGGTTTAATTCGCAGGTTTCAGGGAGTTGCAACCATCCAGGCGTCCCTTCGATCGTGCGGTCGCCGCATTGGTCGCGGATCGCGTCCTGAACGTCGTCAGGAATGACTTGGCGGACATGTTGCCGGTAATCGCTGTCCACTTCCTTTTCGAGTACCGAATAGTCAGTCGTCATCAGCAAAGAGAGGTATTTGCGAACGTCGCGATCCTCGATCGTTCCCAACCGTTCGCTGCCGTAGATCTGAGACCATGTGTCGCCACTCACGCCCGTGAGGTAGGTCTGACTGGCCTGATAGGCGGCGAGCACGAACGAACGATCGTCGACCTTAGGGTCTCGGCGCCACCCTGCGAAAGCGGTGGCGGCGTAGCGCCGGGTGATCGTGTAATAATCCTGGATCGATTGAAAATTGCCGATCATGCTGACGATTTCTGGTTTCAGGTTCCGCAGCATGCGTTCATTTTCGGCGCGCTCGATCCGCACTTCGTTCCAGTTGGATACCTGGGTTCCCACGAACACGCCGGCAACGACGATCGCGAACTCGATTCCAATCGCGAACCAATTCTGCGCGCGAAGGTTGGCGGCGAAACGCTTGAAGATCACGGCTTATTTTCCTCGCTCATCTCGCCATCCCTTCGCCCAGCCGCTGGGCGGCGTTGTCGTAGATGCGGACATCGTTTAGCTGGCTGGCGACCAGCGCGAGATGCAGGCGCAGTTTGCCGACCAGTTCGCGATGTTGGCGAAGATCGGCGGCTGTCACAGCGGCCTCACCGGGATCGATTGTCAATCCGCATTGGTCGTGCAGCGAAAGGTCAAGCGCGTCCGGCGTCGCGAAATAGTCGCCGCAGTCGTTCCTGATCGCCTCCTGGATGTCGTCGGGAATGATGGTCCGGACGATCGAGCGATACTCGCTTTGAACCCGCAGCAGGCCCAGATTATCTTCGGGAAAGGTCATCAGCCGGAGCATCGGGTCGCGGATCGCAGGATTGTCGATGTTGCGCAGTTGGTCGGCACCGACAATCGTTGCCCAGCTCTGGCTAGTCGTCGACATCCCCTTGATCTGGCTCGCCTGGTAAGCGGCGATGACGAAGTCGTTGTTGCTCACCTTCGGATCGCCTGCCCATCCCGCAAAGGCGATTTCAGCATAGCGCCGCGTCGTCGCGTAATAGTTACGCACGAATTCGGCGCGCACGCGGATGCGTTGCAACTCAGGCTTCAACTGGTCTAGCCGGTGCTGCGTTTCCTGGCCTTCCAGCCGCGCCGCGTTCCAGTTCGACACTTGCGTACCGATGAAAACGCCTAGGATGACAATCGCCAACTCAATGGAGATTGCCGACCAATTCTGTGCCCGAAGGTTGGCCGCGAAGCGTTTGAAGATCACCGATTATGCCTCGTCGATGCGCTTGAGAGCACGGGCGGAGACGGATTTGAGGAAATTGATGTCGTCGACGTACGATTTTATCGCTGCGAAGTGCCAGCGGAGTTCGCCGACCAGGTCTGGATGATTGCGAAGGTCCTTTGCAGCCTCGGCGAAACGTGCGTCGGGTAAATTGAGATTGCACGTTGTCGGCAGGATGTAGAACCCGCGCTCCGGATCGCGCCGATCGCCGCATTTGTTTCGGATCGCGTCTTGAATGTCCTCGGGTATGACCTTTCGCACCGCGGTCCTGTAAGTCGTATATATGTCGAGCTCGGCCGCCGCATAATCCCACGTCATCAACTGCGCGAGATCAGACTTCAGTTGCTTGTCGTCGACGTCGCGAAGCCTGTCGTTGCCGAAAATCTGGGCCCAACTGCTGTTGTTGATCCCTGTCGAGGTGAGCTGGCTTGCCTGATAGGCAGCAATCACGAAGTCGCGGTCGCTGATCTTGGGATCGCGACGCCAACCGGCAAATGCCGTGTCGCCGAAGCTCCTCGTCGTCGCGAAATAGGTATTAAAGCCGTCGAAGGTGCGATTGATCTCACGAAGTTGAGGCTTCAAATCCTGCAGCATCTGCACGGTTTCCGCCCGCTGTAGGCGTTCTTCGTTCCAGTTGGCGACCCAGGTGCCGATAAATACGCCGACGACGACGATCCCGACCTCGATGCCGATTGCGAGCCAGTTCTGGGCGCGCAAATTGGCGGCAAATCGCTTGAAGATCATCGCTGAGCCCCCACCCCAAGCAGTCGCATTAACCCAGTTGATTGCGATAGGCGAATCCGTACGTTCGGGCTGGCCTCTCACCGCTGCCAGTCCTAAGGAGACGGGAACGACCCAAAGTATTGCGAAGGACTCGCCCTACATGACCCAGTCGGCCACACACGTGCTGACCCCCGAAGAAGCCCACGCCCATCCCCCCGCCGAAGCGGTCGTCGTGCGATTTGCCGGCGACAGCGGCGATGGCATGCAGTTGACCGGCGGTCAGTTCACTCTGTCGACCGCACTGGCCGGCAACGATCTCGCGACCTTCCCCGACTTTCCGGCCGAAATCCGCGCACCGCAGGGCACGACCTTCGGGGTATCCGCCTTTCAGATCAATTTCGGATCGACCGCGATCGAAACCGCGGGCGATCAGCCCGATGTCCTGATCGCGATGAACCCGGCGGCCCTGAAAACCAACGTCGGCGCTCTGCGCGAAGGTGGGTTAATAATCGCCGATGAGGGCGAATTCACCGCGCGGAACCTGACCAAGGCGGGTTACGATGCAAGCCCGCTGGACGACGGCAGCCTGGGCAAATGGACGCTGGTCAAGTTCAACATTTCCCAGTTGACGCTGGATGCGGTCAAGCCGTTCGGGCTCGGCAACAAGGAAGCGCTGCGCTGCAAGAACATGTGGACGCTGGGGCTTGCGCTGTGGATGTTCGACCGCGAACGCGCGCCGATCATCGAATGGCTGCAGACCAAGTTCGCCAAGAAGCCGGAGCTTGCCGAGGCCAATATCGCGGCGCTCAACGCCGGTCATGCTTATGGCGAAACGGTCGAGATCGGCGGGCAGGTGCGTCGCACCCATGTCGATCCTGCGCCGTCGGAGCCGGGTCTCTATCGCACCGTCACTGGCGCGGAATCGATCAGCCTTGGGCTGGTTGCGGGCGCGCAATTGGCCGGCCTGAAGATGTTTTTCGGCGGCTATCCGATCACGCCAGCATCGGCGATCCTGCATCACCTTTCGCGCCTCAAGGAATATGGCATCACCACCTTCCAGGCGGAGGACGAGATTGCCGCAATCTGCGCGACCATCGGTGCGTCTTATGCCGGTGCGCTAGGCGTGACATCGTCGTCGGGACCCGGCATCGCACTGAAGGGCGAAGCGATGGGGCTTGCGATCATTACCGAGCTTCCACTGGTGATCGTCAATTCGCAGCGCGGCGGGCCATCTACGGGACTTCCGACCAAGACCGAACAGTCCGACCTTTACCAAGCCGTCTATGGCCGTAATGGCGATGCGCCGATGCCGGTGATCGCGGCCTGTTCGCCCGCCGATGCGTTTGATTGCGCGATCGAGGCGGTGCGGATCGCGACCCGGTACATGACGCCGGTCATGCTGATGACCGATGGTTACATCGCCAATGCGGCGGAGCCGTGGAAGGTGCCGGACATGTCTGGCTATGCGCCGTTCCCGGTGTCGTTTCACACCGAGGCGCCAGCCGAGGGCGAGCCGGTGCTTCCCTATGCCCGCAACGACGAGCTTGCGCGACCATGGATCCGGCCCGGCACGCCGGGCCTCGAACATCGAATTGGCGGAATCGAGAAGGCACCCGGCACCGGCAACATCGATTATTCGCCCGCTGCGCATGCCGAAATGACGCGTATCCGCGCGCAAAAGGTAGCCAATGTCGCTTACTCGATCCCCGATCAGGCGGTGTGCCTTGGCCGCGAAGGCGCAAAGCTTGCGGTCGTTGGCTGGGGATCGACTTATGGCCCGATCCACCAGGCGGTGCGCCGCGCGATTGCCGCTGGGCAGGATGTCGCCCATGTTCACATTCGCCACATCGCGCCAATGCCGAAGAATATGGGCCGGTTGCTGAAGGGCTTCGAGCGGATCATCGTTCCGGAAATGAACACTGGTCAGCTCAAGACCGTGCTCCGCGACCTGTTCCTGGTCGATGCCAAACCGGTCAACAAGGTGAACGGCCAGCCTTTCCACATTGTGGAAATTGCCAAGGCGATTGAGGAGGCGCTGTCATGAAGCCGATTAACGTCTGGCCCTTGCTGGCCATGCTCGTCCTCGTCCTGTTCCTCATTTTCTGGTTTTACGGTGGGCTCGCGCGATGAATGAAGTGACCAAACTCACCGCCAAAGACTGGGCCAGCGATCAGGAAGTTCGCTGGTGCCCGGGTTGCGGCGATTATGCCGTCTTGAAAGCGGTGCAGCGCACCATGCCCGACCTTGCCGAGGCGCGCGAAAAGACGGTGTTCATTTCGGGCATCGGCTGTTCCAGCCGCTTTCCTTATTATATGGCCAGTTACGGCTTCCACACGATCCACGGCCGCGCCGCAGCCGTGGCAACCGGCACCAAGCTCGCCAATCCGGAACTCGACATCTGGATCATCACCGGCGACGGCGACGCACTCAGCATCGGCGGCAATCATACGATGCATCTGCTTCGTCGCAATCTCGATTGTCAGCTGCTGTTGTTCAACAACGAGATTTACGGGCTGACCAAGGGCCAATATTCGCCGACCTCTCGGATCGGGACGCGCAGTCCCTCGACGCCGTTCGGTTCGGTCGATCGCCCGGCTCGACCATGCGCCTTTGCGCTCGGCTCGGGCGCAAGGTTCGTCGCACGCGGTATCGACGTTCACAAGAATCTGGTGGACGTGTTGAAGGCGGCGCACGCCCATCGCGGCGCCTCCTTCGTCGAAATCTTCCAGAATTGCGTCGTTTACAATGACGACGTGTTTGCGCCATTTACCGACAAGTCGGTCGCCGCCGACAAGCAATTGTGGCTGGTCGCCGGGGAAAAGATGCTGTTCGCCGGCGGAGCCAAGGGCATCGCCCTCGATCGCGACCTGCTCGCGCTCAAGATCGTCGACGGCGACAGTGACGAAGTCATCGTTCACGATCCGAAGAATCGCAGCGTGGCGCATATGCTGGTCGAGATGCCGGAAGCGAATTTCCCGGTCGCGCTTGGCGTGCTCTACGACGACCCCGCACCAACCTTCGACAGCGCCGTGATCGAGCAGAATGTCACGGCCGCAACCGGCAAGTCGCCCGACCTGCAAAAGCTCGTCAGCCAGGGCCAGACCTGGCAGGTCGAAAAGGAACCGCGCGCCGAATGACTCCGCGCGAACTGCTCGCCACCGCGCGCATTCCGGGTGGCGAGGAGATGAAGCTCTATCGTCGCGGCGGCGACCATATGATTCTCGTCGAACGCGACGAGTTGATGTCGAGCCGAATGAGCGGATCCGAAGAGGCGCTTGCGGAACTAAGCATATCGCGGCTTCGCGGACGCACGGCACCGCACCTCCTGATTGGCGGTTATGGCATGGGCTTCACGCTCCGCAAGGCGCTGGAATTGCTGCCCGGCGATGGCAGGGCGACGGTGGCCGAGCTCGTTCCCGAGATCGTCGATTGGGCCAAGGGGCCCATGGCCGCGATGACCGGCGACAGTCTGGACGATCCCCGCGTTGCCATCCGGATCGGCGATGTCGCGGCGATGATCGGCGATGCGCGCGCGACTTACGATGCCATCCTGCTCGATGTCGACAACGGCCCGGACGGGCTGGTTCGCGCAGAAAACGATCGACTATATTCGTTCGCTGGGTTGGCAAGTGCGCGACAGGCGCTTCGTCCTGCGGGGATTCTTGCAATCTGGTCGGCGGCGCCCGACCCTTCCTTTACCAAGCGGCTTGCCGCGGCGCATTTTCACGTTGAGGAAGAAGTTGTTCGCGCCCGGTCCAATGGCAAGGGACCGCGCCATCACATCTGGTTCGCCACGCCGCGTTGAGGTTCGTTACTTTCCATGGATAATTTCACGCATTCGCTTGCTGGCTGGGCGCTTGGACAGGCGGGACTCAAGCGCACGACGCGCAAGGGTTTGGCTGCGCTGGTGCTGGCCGCGAACATGCCCGATATCGACGTCTTCCTGGGCGGCTTTCCGTGGGAGCCGGTATCGATGCATCGCGGTTTCACCCATTCGCTGGTCGGCGGGACGCTGGTGATGCCGCCAATCCTGTTCGGGCTGCTGTTGCTGCTCGACCGCTGGCAAGTGTCGCGCGGAGCATCATTCAAAAGCGGGCTCGCGCTTCACAAGGGTTGGCTGCTCGCACTGTGTTTCATCGGTGCCCTGACGCACCCGTTGCTCGATCTGCAGACGACCTACTCCGTGCAACTGCTCTCGCCATTTTCCGGGGCGTGGTTTCACACCGACAGCCTGTTCATCGTCGACGCGGTGATGTGGACGCTGCTTCCCGCGTCGATCGCCTTGTCGCGTTGGCGCGAAAAGCGCGGACGGGAATGGCACCGGCCGGTCCAGCTTGCTCTTGCGGCGGCCCTGACGTTCATTTCGTTCAATATCGGCCTCAGCGAGACGGCCGCCGACCGCGTTCGCCAGCGCATGCCGGAAGCCACCGCGATCTTTGCGTCTCCGCCGCCGGTCCTGTTCTGGCGGCGCGATCTTCATTGGCGACAGGGGAACCAGATCGGCAGCGCGCGCTGGTCGATGTTCGGCGGGCTGCAACCCAGCGCACCGCTCCTCGACGATCATATGAACGATCCTCGGGTGGCAAAGGTCGTCGCCCAGAATCCGCAGCTTGGGCGCTTTCTTCGCTGGTCGATCCTGCCGGTGGCCCAGATCAAGCAGGAAGGTTGCAATGTGAGTCTTTCCCTCGCCGACGCGCGCTACATGCCCATCGGCTCGCGGCAGTCGCTGCTTCGTCGTCAGGCAAAGGCAAGGATTTGCTGACGGAACCCTCATCAATGCGGAGAGTCTGATCGCCATGGCTCCCAGATTGATGTGGTTCCGCCGCGACCTGCGACTGACGGATAATGATGCGCTGGTCGCGGCATGCGAAGGTGGGGCCATCGTCCCGCTTTTCGTCCTCGACGACGAAAGCCCGACGCATGGCTATGCGATGGGAGCAGCGCAAGGCTGGTGGCTTCACCACAGCCTCGACGCGTTGAATGCGCAATTGCGCGGTCATCTCGTTCTGCGCCGGGGCAAGGTCGAAGACGTCGTTCGCGCCGTGGCCAAGGAGATTGGCGCCGACGAAGTGCACGCCGCGACTCTCTACGAACCATGGAACATCGCGACCCAGGATGCGCTCGGCGACGTCGTCACCTTTCACGATGGCGATTGCCTCGTTCCTTCGGAGGATGTTCGGACCGGGGCAGGGCAACCTTACAAGGTTTATGGCGCATTCTGGAGCGCGCTGACCGAGCAATTGCCTCCACGCGCTCCGATCGAGCGGCCGGCGCGGATCGATTATGACGCTCTCCCGCCGACGGAAACACTCTCGGACTGGAACCTGCTCCCGACCAAGCCGGACTGGGCCACCGGCTTCGGCGAGGAGTGGACGCCCGGAGAGCGGGGCGCATCCCATCGACTGGCCGATTTCATCGCTGAGGTCGGCGACTATCTCGACCGCCGCGACCTTCCCTCGGTCGAGGGCACCAGTCGATTATCACCGCACCTCCACATGGGCGAGATCTCGCCCCGCCAGGTCTGGCACGCGCTCGACGGAAGGGGAGGCGCGAAATTCCTCAAGGAACTGGCGTGGCGCGATTTTGCGCGGCAGGCGATGCGCGCCCAGCCGTCGATCGGTTGGGAGACCGGTCTGGAACGGATGAGGGGACTCCAGTTTCGCGAAGGCGCGGACGCCGATTCCGACTTCGACGCCTGGACCAAGGGCTGCACCGGCTATCCGATCGTCGATGCCGGGATGCGCCAATTGTGGACGACCGGATGGATGCACAATCGCGTCCGGATGATCGTCGCCAGCTTCCTGACCAAGCATCTGCTGATCCATTGGGAGCGCGGCGCGCGCTGGTTCTGGGACACTTTGGTCGACGCCGATTATGGCAGCAACAGCATCAACTGGCAGTGGGTCGCCGGGACCGGCACCGCAAGCCAGATGTTCAACCGGATCATGGCGCCGCTGACCCAGTCGCAAAAATTCGACGCTGCCAATTATATTCGCGAATGGGTGCCCGAGCTTGCCGATTTCGAGGACTCCGACATTCACGATCCGCCCGACCTGATGCGCGGCAAATATCCGGTGAAGATGATCGGGCATCAAGAAGGACGCGCTCGTGCGCTCGCCGCGCTTGCCAAGGCCCGCGGCTAAGGTGATAGGACGCGCCATGGCCAGCCGTGGGGACCATCTCGTTCATGCCGATCGCGGCTTTGCCACCGGTGCCGGCTGGATCGGTAAATTGGCGGCCCCGACGTTCGCACGCGTCCTCGACCAGCTGCACCAGCGGCTTGCCACCGGCGGGATCGAAACGACCTTGCCCGACGGATCGAAACGGCGGATCGGCTTTCATGCCGACGGCCATGTTGCGGTGGTCAGGCTGAACAGTTGGATGGCGCTCGTCCGCTTGGCGACGTCGGGATCGGTGGGCTGGTACAAGGCCTGGGCCAATGGCGAATGGTCGTCGCCCGATCCGGTGCCGCTGTTCGCCTTGTTCATGGCCAATGGCGAAAGCCTTGGGAAGACCGCTCGTGCCAAGGGGCCGATGCGCTGGATGAGCGCGCTCGCCCACAAATTGCGTGATAACGGCATGGCGCAGGCGCGCGACAATATTGCGGCGCATTACGACCTCGGCAACGACTTCTATCGCGAATGGCTTGACGAGACGATGACCTATTCGTCGGCGATGTTCCGGGCCGGAGATACGTTGGAGGCGGCGCAGGTTCGCAAGGTCGCTGCCTTGCTCGATCGCCTCGACCTGAAGCCCGGCATGCGGCTGCTCGAGATCGGCTGCGGCTGGGGCAAGCTGGCGATCCAGGCAGCCCGGCGGGGAGTCGCCGTGGTTGGACTGACCTTGTCGGCCGAGCAGAAAGCCTGGGCGGATTCGAAGATTTCGGAGCAAGGTTTGAGCGATCTCGTCGAGATCCGCTTGCAGGATTATCGAGAGATCGACGAGCGCTTCGATGCCATTGCCTCGGTCGAAATGGTCGAAGCGGTCGGTGAACGCTGGTGGCCGACCTATCTGGATTGCATCGCGCGATGCCTCAAGCCCGGCAGCAAGGCGGCCTTACAGATGATAAGCATTCGCCATGAATTGTTCGATGCTTATTCGCGAAGCGCGGATTTCATTCAGGCCTATATCTTCCCCGGGGGCTGCCTGATCGACGAAGAAGCCTTAGCCGGCCTGGCGAACGAACGCGGTCTCGATTGGTGTGACCGGATTGGCTTTGGTCTCGATTATGCCGAAACCCTCAAGCAATGGCGTGCGAGATATGACGTAGCGGTCGGCGAAGGCCGCCTTGCCGAATTCGGTGAGACCTTTCACCGGCTTTGGCGTTACTATTTGATGTATTGCGAAGGCGGTTTCAGGGGGCGGGGCATCGATGTTGCGCAAGTCACCATGGTGAAGGTTTGAAAGCCATTCACGACCCCAGTGGCGCGCTTGCCGGGGGAATCGCCGCCATCCGTGAGCAATATAAATTGCCTGGGGATTTTCCACCTGCTGTTCTGGCAGCGGCAGACGAGGCGATCCGGCGCCCGCTCGACGGTCATGTCGATCGGACAACGGTCGACTTCGCAACCCTCGATCCGGCCAGCTCACGCGACCTCGACCAGGCCTTTTTCGTCGAGCAATCCGGCAGCGACCTTATCCTGCGCTATGCCATTGCCGACGTCGGCTGGTTCGTCCGCGATGGCGACCCGCTCGATGTCGAGGCGTGGGCGCGCGGCACCAGCATCTATCTTCCAGGTGCCAAGGTACCGCTCTATCCCAAGACGCTGAGCGAAGGCGCGGCAAGCCTGCTGCCCGATGTCGATCGCCCCGCTATCGTATTTGCAGTTCGAATCGACGGCGCGGGCCGGTCGAGCCTGGACGGTGTCGAGCGCGCACTGGTGCGCAGCCGCGCCAAGCTAGGCTACGCAACGGTGAAGCGCACCGACCTCTCGCCAGCCTTTGCCGAATTGTCGCGGCGCATTGCCGCTGCCGAGCGAGCCCGAGGTGCGGCGCGAATCGACCCGCCGCAGCAGGAAGTGGAAGCGCTCGATGGCGGCGGATATGCGCTTGGCTTCCGGCCGATGTCGCCGATCGAACAGGACAATGCTGCCTTGTCGCTGGCGGCCAATCTTGCCGTCGCCGACGCCTTGATGGCGCATCGCACCGGCCTGTTTCGGGTCATGCCCGAGCCGGGCAAACGCGCGGTCAAGCGTCTAAAGCATACCGCCAGGGCGCTCGGGGTCGAATGGCCTGCGGGCATGGAGGTCGCCGCGCTCGAGCGCTCGCTCGACCCCAACGACCCCAAGCAGGCGACCTTCATGCTCGCTGCGCGCCGCGCCGGGGAACGGGCGACCTACGCCCCGTTTCATGAAGGCGAAGTGCCGTGGCATTCGGCGGTTTCGGCAACCTATGTCCATGCCACCGCCCCATTGCGCAGGTTGGCAGATCGCTACGTGTGCCTGGCCAGCCTGGCTATTGCGGAAGGCAAAGCGGTCGATCCGACGATCATTGCGGCGTTCGAAAAGCTTCCTGCCGTGATGGACAAGGCCGACAGCAAGAGTTCCCAAGTCGAATCCGCCGTCGTCGAACTGGCCGAGTCGGTGGTGATGAGTGGCCGTGAAGGCAGCGAATTCGATGCGCGGGTTACCGAGATCGATATGCGCGGTGCCAAGGTCCAATTGTGCGACGAGCCGGTGCTGACCCGACTCCCCGGCGACGGACTGTCGGCGGGCGATGCAATCAAGCTGAAATTGATCGAGGCGATCCCGGCCCGTCGCCTGTCGCGGTTCGAGCGGCTCTAGCCCTCGACGCGAAGCCGTTCGCCAGTCGCGGCATCGCTTTGCAGGCGCTCGAGGATCGACGCCGCCACCACGTCCGGTGATTTGAGCGATTCGGGTTCCTCACCCGGAAAAGCGAGCTGGCGCATTCGGGTCCGGGTCGCGCCGGGATCGACGATGTGAACCCGCAATTTGCCCGCATGAGCGGTCTCGTCAGCATAAGTCAGAAGCAAGTTTTCCAGCGCCGCTTTCGACGCGCCATAGCCGCCCCAGAAGGCACGGGGCTCGGCGCCGACCGACGACGTCACGCCGATCACTTCGGCTTTCTCGGACCGGCGCAGCATCGGGTCGAACGACTGGATCAGCGCCTGATTGGCAAAGACGTTGAGGGCGAATACGCGCTCAAGCTCCTTAGCGTCGAGATGTTCGACCGGTGAAAGGGTGCCAAGCAATCCGGCGTTCAAAACCAGAATGTCGAGGCTTCCCCAGCGTCCGGCGATCGCCTCGGCAAGCTTGGCGATATTGCCGCGGTCGGCAAGATCGACCGGTGCGATGGTGGCCGACCCGCCGGCGTCATGGATTCGTTCCTCGACCTCTTCCAACGACTTGGCCGTTCGCGCGACGAGGACGACGTCGGCACCGGCGGCGGCAAGCGCCTCGGCGGTCGCGGCACCGATCCCGCGGCTGGCGCCGGTGACGAGCGCAAGCTTCCCCGCGAAAGGCTGGTCGATGGTCATGTCAGGCATTCCTTATTGCGCGGCTGCGGCCGCGGCTTTCTTTTCCGTGGCGAGTTCCTGTTCGCGGTCGCTGTTGCCGATCGGATAGTCGGTCAACACGGTCGGGTAGGCGCCGGTGAAGCAAGCATCGCATCGTTGCGGCTGATCGGCGTCACGCTCGTCGCCGAGCGCACGGTACAGTCCATCGATCGAGATGAAGGCCAGGCTGTCGGCCTGAATATATTCGCGCATCGCCGCAACATCCATTTGCGCTGCGAGCAGTTTCGATCGTTCGGGCGTATCGACGCCGTAAAAACAGCTGTGCGCGGTTGGTGGCGACGCGATCCGCATATGGACTTCGCGCGCACCGGCATCGCGCATCATCTGGACGATCTTGAGCGAGGTGGTGCCGCGAACGATGCTGTCGTCGATCAGGACGATGCGTTTGCCGCGGATCAGCGCCTGGTTCGCATTGTGCTTAAGTTTGACGCCCAGGCTGCGAACTTCCTGGTTTGGCTGGATGAAGGTGCGGCCGACATAATGGCTGCGGATGATGCCCAATTCGAACGGAATTCCGCTTTCCTGACTGAAGCCGATCGCCGCGGGAACGCCACTGTCGGGGACCGGTACCACATAATCGGCTTCGACCGGGGCTTCGCGCGAAAGTTCGGCACCGATGAACTTGCGGACTTCATACACCGACGTGCCTTCGACGATGCTGTCGGGGCGCGAGAAATAGACATGTTCGAAAATGCAGGGGCGAGGGCGCATCGTTTCAAACGGTCGGAACGATTTGGCGCCGCTGCCGTCGACGATGATCAACTCGCCCGGTTCGACATCGCGCACGTATGTTGCGCCGATCACGTCGAGCGCGACGGTTTCCGACGCGAAGATCGTCGCCTCGCCGAGCTTGCCCATGACCAGTGGCCGGATGCCAAGCGGATCGCGGCACGCGACCAGTCCTTCGGGCGTCAGGCAAAGCAGCGAATAAGCCCCTTCGACTTGCTGTAGGGCGTCCACCAGCCGGTCGAGCATCGCGTCCTTGTCCGACCGGGCGACCAGATGGATGATGACCTCGGTATCGCTGGTCGACTGGAAAATCGATCCTCGTTTTACCAAGCGCGCGCGGAGCTTCATGGCGTTCGAAAGATTGCCATTGTGGGCCACGGCAAACCCACCGGTCGCCAGTTCCGCGAACAATGGCTGGACGTTGCGGAGCGCAGTTTCCCCGGTGGTCGAATAGCGATTGTGACCGATCGCGACCCGGCCGGCGAGTTTCGCAATGATGTCATCGCGGTCAAAATTGCCCGCGACATGACCCATCGCCCGGTGGGCGTGATACAATTCCCCGTCGAAACTGACGATTCCGGCCGCTTCCTGCCCGCGATGTTGAAGCGAATGGAGACCGAGCGCGACATGGGCCGACGCCTGGTCGGCACCATAGATGCCGAATACGCCGCATTCCTCGTGCAGCGAGTCGCCGTCGAGGTCCGGATGGTCGAACGGGTTTGTGGTCAGCATGGCGCCCATGATTCGGTGGGGATTTGGTCGCCCTATAGCCGCGCTTCACCGCTTTGTCGCCTCGGCAGAATTGACCTTTACGGAAACGTCAACTATTCGAGCGCTCATGCTAGCCGCCAAGCAATATTCGATCGGCGATATGTGCGATGCCTTCGGCGTCACCGCCCGCGCGCTTCGTTTCTACGAGGACGAGCAGCTGATTTCGCCCGAGCGTCGCGGAACCACACGCCTTTACTCCGAACGCGATCGCGCCCGCCTGGCGTGGATCTTGCGCGGCAAACGAGTCGGTCTCAGTCTGGCCGATATCAAGGAATTGCTCGACCTCTACGATGTTGGCGACAATCGTCGTACACAGCGTTTGAAGACGGTCGAGCGTTGTCAGGATCAAGTCGACCGGCTGAAGCAGCAGCGAGTCGATATCGATGCCACTATCAATGAGCTCGAAGGATTTATCGAGCTTGTCAAAGCCCAGGAGAGCTGAGAGAAATGCCCGTATATTCCGCACCCGTCCGCGATACCAAATATGTCCTTGAGCACATCGTCGGCCTCCAGAATTATTCCAACCTGCCAGGTTTCGAGGAAGCGACGCCCGAACTGGTCGAAGCGATCCTGACCGAAGGCGCACGCTTCTGTGAAGAAGTCCTGCAGCCGCTCAATCGCGTCGGCGACGAAGTTGGTTGCAAGCGCAATGACGATGGCTCGGTGACCACGCCGCCGGGTTTCAAGGAAGCCTGGGATCAGTTCGTCGCCGGTGGCTGGACGACGCTTCATGCGCCGCAGGAATATGGCGGGCAGGGCTTGCCGTCGGCAGTTGCTACCGCGGTTGCCGAATATCTCGGATCGGCCAACCACAGCTTTGAGATGTACAATGGCCTAACGCAGGGCGCGGTCGCCTCACTGCTGGTGAAAGGGTCGGACGAGCAAAAGGATAAGTACGTTCCGAACATGGTCAGCGGTCGCTGGACCGGAACGATGAACCTGACCGAGCCTCATTGTGGCACCGATCTGGGTTTGCTCAAGACGAAGGCGGAACCCAATGCCGACGGAAGCTATTCCATCACGGGCACGAAGATCTTCATTTCTGCCGGCGAACACGATCTGTCGGAAAATATCATTCACATGGTCCTCGCAAAGATCGCGGGCGCGCCGGATAATGTGAAAGGAATCTCGCTGTTCCTCGTCCCCAAATATCTCGTCAACGACGACGGAAGCATCGGCGAGCGTAACACCCTTCAGTGCGGCTCGATCGAGCACAAGATGGGCATCCACGGAAATTCGACTTGCGTCATGAACTATGACGGCGCGAAGGGCTGGCTGGTCGGTGAGGCGGAGAAGGGCCTTGCCGCAATGTTCATCATGATGAACGCCGCGCGTCTGGGTGTCGGGCTGCAAGGGCTCGCACAGGGCGAAGTCGCCTATCAGAATGCGGTTCAGTACGCCAAAGATCGTCGTCAGGGCCGAGCACTCAATCCCGCCGATCGCGATGCCGACGCAAAGGCGGACAATCTGTTCGTCCACCCCGACGTTCGCCGAATGCTGATGCGCGGAAAGGCGTTTAACGAAGGCGCGCGTGCGCTGCTGCTTTGGGGCGCGCTTCAGGTCGACCTCAGCCGAAAGGCGCAGACCGAGGAAGAACGAGTCACGGCAGACGATCTCATCTCGCTGCTGACCCCGGTCATCAAGGGCTATCTGACTGATCGCGGGTTCGAAACCACGGTCGACATGCAGCAGGTCTTTGGTGGTCATGGCTACATCGCCGAATGGGGCATGGAGCAATATGTCCGCGACGTCCGCATCGCCCAGATTTACGAAGGCACCAATGGTGTGCAGGCAATGGATCTGGTCGGCCGCAAATTGGGCGCCAATGGCGGCCGCGCGGTTCGCGCTTTTTTCGAGACGCTGGCCGAAGACATTGCGGCGGCCCGTGCGGCCGGCGACCCCGCCGGTCTGGCCGATCCGCTCGAAAAGGCGGTCGGCCACCTTCAGGCCGCGTCGATGTGGCTTGCCCAGAATGGGATGAGCGATCCGAACAACGCGGGTGCGGGCGCTTATGCGTATATGGACCTGATGGGCCTCGTGACGCTTGGTTGGATGTGGCTGAAAATGGCCGGTGTATCGGCGGCGCTGAAAGACCAGCCTGGCGAAGACAAATCCTTCCACGATACCAAGCTCACGACGGCGCGCTTCTACGGCGTGTATGAATTGACGGAAGCAAGTGCGTTGCGTCTCAAGGTCGAAGCTGGTGCCGAAAGCGTCATGGCTCTGGCCGTGGACGCGTTCTGAGGGGCTAGCTGGCCGCTTTTGCGGCGGCCTTTTCGACGTACCAGGGGCGAATCATTTGTCCGTCGCTGCGTTTCTCGACGCGTGGCGCCAGGCGACGCATATCGAATTCCTCGTCGAACTGGATTCCAAAGCGATTGTTCTGCGACCAGCGTACGGTTCCAACGACCGGACCGACGCCGACAATGTCGATCGTCAGCCGCGTCGCGGGGGAAACCGGAACGCTGCATTCAACCAGCGCGCCCTTGATCGAGATGTTGCGAAGGCGGATTTCAAACGATTCGCCGTCGATCGCGGTGACGGCGCGGCGCATCAGGCTCTGACGCGGTTCGCGGACGCAGGCGAAACCATCCGCCTCCATCGATGACTTGGCGGCCATTTCGCGTGCCTCCTGCGCCGCAGATGGCTTGCCGAAGATGAAGCCCTGTACCTGGCTGACGCCGAGATCGCGGATCAACTGCAAATCGTCATGGGTTTCGACGCCTTCTGCCGTCGTGTCCATGCCAAGACTTTCGGCAAGGCTGACAATGGCGCGGATGATCGCTGCGTTGCGGTTGCTGGTCGATGCGGCGCCGCGAACGAAGCTTTGGTCGATCTTGATCTTGTCGAACGGTGCCTTCTTCAAATAGCCGAGCGACGAGTAGCCGGTACCGAAATCATCGAGTGCAAGACGCACCCCGATTGCCTTGAGGTTGGCGAAGGTTTCGTCGGTCGCGTCGCTGTCGGACAGGAAGACCCCTTCGGTAATCTCCAGCTCAAGCCGCTCGGCGCGCAACTTGTGTTCGTTCAGAATCGCCGAGACGGTGGACGCGATCGCGGGATTGTTGAACTGGATCGGTGAAAGAT
>JBDTMR010000009.1:0-19179 GCA_039934175.1 Sphingomicrobium sp. | reverse complement strand
CCAGTTCGATGGGGCGGTCGGTTTTCAGATTCGGCACGCTGACCGTGCAGGGAAGGCCGGAGTCCTCGGGTTCAAAACCGAGCAGAGTCCGAAGTCTTCCGGTTCTTCCCTGCCTTTGCCGTTCGCAACAAGGAGTCAGCCCCGGAATGAAATGAGCGTCGGCTTTCGAATGCTCTGGATCGTCCTGATCGCGATAGGCGCCTTATTTTCCGCTGGCATGTACCTCGCCGGACTGGAAAGCCTCTCCAGGATGCTGGGCCACTAGCCTTCCTCACCAATCTCCCGGGCTCATTCGACCGGCGCAAGGATCGCGACCGGCAAGGAGTAGTCATGCGCAAACAGTTGATCGAAAATGCCGCTTTCGAAGTCGCCACCCAAGTCCGCGCCGTCGAGGACACCATCGACCAGGCCCTTGGCGAGATCGCCGAATTGCAGGCCCGTATGTTACGCGCTCGTTCGACCACCGGCATCGGTGTCATCACCGGACAGGGCGCATTAGAAAATCTCGCTCAGGCGCTACAGTCGCTGGTGGCGGCACGCGGCGGCATGGGCAATTGCCATCTCGCCCTGGTCGACGCCAAGAAGAACGTGCCCGGACTTCGTACCGTCGCGTTCGGCGACACCGAATGCCCCGAAGAGAAGACCGCATTCGGCGATCTTCGCGTCGTCGCCTAGGGAGATCTTCGACCGGATCATGACAACATGGTCCGGTCGACACCAGCGCCATGGCCCCACACTTATTTCGTATCCTTCTGATCATTGTCGTCCTCTACGCGCTTGTCCGCGGAGGCCGGGATGAGCGGATCGTGGCGCTGCTCTGTATCGGCGGAGCAGCGGCGACACTCGGGGTTATCTCGCCACTCCAGCACCGTTTCGACGACGTCGAACTTGGTGTCATGCTCATCGACGGAGGCCTGTTTCTCGGCTTTCTAGGGGTCGCATTGCGCTCAAGCCGGTTTTGGCCGCTGTGGGTCGCGGGACTTCAGCTAACCACCATAGTCGGTCACGGGCTGAAAGGCGCCGATGCCAACTTGTTTCCGACGGCTTATGCCGCTTCGATCAATTTATGGTCGTATCCAATCATTCTAATCCTCGCAGTCGGAACCTGGCGTCGGTATCGATACGTTGAGGGGGCGCCCGACGCATTCGAGTTGGGCGGCTAGGTTTCATATTTGATCGCTGATATCGATCAGCGCCATGCCAAGCCTTCCCGACACCGTCGACGATCTCCTCGAAGCGTTCGACCAACCCGTCCTTGTCGTTCGGGCGGGCCGCGTCGCTGCCGCGAACAAGGCGGCACGTGCGCTGCTCGGAAGTGCGATTGTCGATCGCGACATTCGTGTGGCGATGCGTCAGCCGCAAGCGCTGGCCGCACTGCTGGCCGGCAAGAAGACCGACATCGAAATCGCGGGAATCGGCGGAGCAGAGCGGCCGTGGACCCTTTCCGTGCGCCCAATCGGCGACGACAATCTGCTCGTCAGACTTCACGACCGAGGCGAAGCGATTGCAGCCGAGCGGATGCGTGTCGATTTCGTCGCCAACGCCAGTCACGAATTGCGGACCCCGCTCGCAACGATAAGCGGCTATGCAGAAACACTCGGCGATGACGATGTCCCGGATGAACTGCGCAAGAAATTCGCGACGACAATCGGCACCGAATCGGCGCGAATGTTGCGGATTATTGAAGACCTGATGAGCCTGTCGCGGATCGAGGCCGACCGCTTCCGCCAACCGCGCGAATCGATCATGCTTGATCGGATTGCCAAGATTGCCGGCCAACAGATCGCACCGTTGGCTGAGCGGCGCGCCTGCCGCATCGTGGTGGAAATCGAGCAGGATCAGGTCGCGATCGTCGGCGATTCGGCGCAACTTCTCCAGGCTTTCGACAACCTCCTGTCGAACGCGATTCGTTATGGCGGCGGCGAACGCGGCCCGATCACGCTGACCGTCGGGAAAGATGGCTTGCGCCCGTTCGTCCGGATTACCGATTGCGGACGCGGCATTGCCGCAGAGCATCTGCCCAGACTGACGGAGCGTTTCTATCGTGTCGACGAAGCGCGTAGCCGGGGGAGCGGCGGCACCGGTCTGGGGCTGGCGATCGTGAAGCATATCGTCGAACGCCATCGCGCCGTGCTGGACATTCGATCCAACCCCGGAATAGGCAGCAAATTCACCATCCTGTTTCCGCCCGAAAGCGGTCGTTTGTCATGAAACTGAAACGCCACGGTCACATGGGGTCACAGAGGCCGGTTCGATCGGCCCGGACCGCCTCTGAGGGGCAAGGAGCTTTGCAATGAAGAAATTGATGTTTGCGCTGCCGATGGTGGCGTTGGTAGCCGCGTGCGGCAGCAACAACAGTGCCGGCGGAAACGAAGCCGGCGGGCAGATCAAGATCGTCGGTTCGTCGACGGTTTATCCGTTCACCACGGCGGTTGCGGAAGAATTCCAGCGCGCCAATCCGGGTATGTCGGTGATCGTCGAATCGACCGGCACCGGCGCCGGCATGAAGCTGTTCTGCGGCGGCGTGGGCGATAAATTTCCCGATGCGGTCGATGCCTCGCGCCCGATCAAGGCCAGTGAATATGCCGATTGCGAAAAGAATGGCGCGAAGAATGTCATCGAAATCCCTGTCGGCATCGATGGACTCACGTTGATCCAGGCCAAGGGTCAACCGGCGCTCAACCTGACCGTCGCGCAAATCTACAAGGCGCTCGCTGCCAAGCCGTTCGGGAAGGAACAGACTGCCAAGACCTGGGCCGACATCGATCCTTCGCTTCCGGCGATCAAGATCCGCGTCCTCGGTCCGCCGCCGACGTCCGGCACTCGCGACAGCCTTGCCGAGCTGATCCTCGAAAAGGGTTGCGACAGCGATCCCGCGATGGATGTGCTCAAGAAAGCGGACAAGGATGCGCACAAGGAAACCTGCACCAAGATCCGTGAAGACGGTGCCTATGTCGAAGCGGGCGAGAACGACAATCTCCTCGTCCAGAAGGTTTCGGCCGATCCAGGTACGCTCGGCGTGCTGGGGTACAGCTTCCTCGAAGAGAACCAGGACAAGGTTGCGGCCGTTTCGATTGCCGGCATCGCGCCGACCGAAGCGACGATCAGCAACCTGACCTATCCAGGTGCGCGCAAGCTCTACATTTACGTCAAGGGTGAGCACATGGCGGCCAAGCCGGCGCTCAAGCAGTTCATCGAAGCCTATTCGAAGGCCTGGGTGAAGGGCGGATCGCTGTCCAAGCGTGGCCTGGTGCCGCTCGGCGATGCCGATATGGCGGCAGCCACCGCGCAGGCAGGCGAACTCAAGCCGCTCGACACGAGCACGCTTAAGTAAGTCGGGAGCGGCGAGCGCCATGACCCTTACAATTGCGCTCGCCGCGGTCCTGCTGATCGCCGCTGCCGCAGCATTCTTCGCCTTTCGTCGGGCGAAGGGGCTGCGCGGCGGCGGCCAGCGGCTGAATAGCCTGCCCGTCTATCACGCACTTTATGTCGTCATCTGGGCGGCCGCACCCGCGCTCCTCTTCCTGGCTATCTGGGCTCCGGTCCAGAACCGTTTGGTCGATCAAGCCGTGCTCGCCAGCCCCTTCGGCAAGACCCTGCCCGCCTTCGAGATGCAGCGTGACGCGATCCTCGTCGAAGCGCGCGAAATTGCCAGCGGCCAACGAACCACGGGGTTCAATCCCGAATCCACGACGCTGGCACCGATCTATGCCGGAGCAATGGGTCGTTACGCTCTTGCTGGCGGTGCGGTGGCGATCCTGCTGTCGGCAATCGCCTCGTTCTTCGCGCTGCGCCGGCTCGGCGTGAATTTCCGGGCCCGTACGGCGGTCGAGCGCTGGGTGATGGGTCTCCTGCTCGGCGCTTCGATGATCGCGGTCCTGACAACCCTGGGGATCGTCCTTTCGCTACTGTTCGAAAGCCTGATGTTCTTCTCCAAGGTCAATGTCAGCGAGTTTTTGTTCGGGACGACGTGGAGCCCGCAGACCGCCCTTCGCGCCGATCAGGCCGGTTCGTCCGGCGCGTTCGGTTCGATCCCACTGTTCTGGGGAACGATCTTCATCGGCGCGATCATCGCGATGATCGTTGCCATTCCTCTGGGCCTGATGAGTGCGATTTTCCTGACGCAATATGCGCCGCAGAAATTGCGCGCCTGGCTCAAGCCGATCCTCGAGATCCTCGCCGGTGTTCCAACCGTCGTATACGGCTATTTCGCCGCGCTTACGGTGGCGCCGATGGTGCGCGATTTCGGGCTTTCGATCGGAATTTCGTCGGCGAGCTCGGAAAGCGCGCTCGCGGCGGGGCTCGTCATGGGCATCATGATCATCCCGTTCGTCAGCTCGATGGCCGACGACAGCATCGCTGCCGTGCCGCAGGCAATGCGCGACGGCAGCCTCGCGCTTGGCGCGACCAACTCGGAAACGATCAAGAAAGTCATCCTGCCCGCCGCTTTGCCAGGCGTCGTCGGCGGCGTCCTGCTGGCCGTGAGCCGCGCGATTGGCGAAACCATGATCGTGGTGATGGCCGCCGGTCTGTCCGCCAACTTGACCGTCAATCCGTTCGAAAGCGTGACGACCGTGACGACCCAGATCGTCCAATTGCTCACAGGCGACCAGGAATTCGACAGCGCCAAGACCCTTGCCGCCTTCGCGCTGGGCCTTGCCCTCTTCATCATCACGCTGATCCTCAACCTGATCGCGCTGCGCGTCGTTCGTAAGTATCGGGAAGCATATGAATAGCCCCTCGACGCCCGAATCGCGCTGGACCGACGGTTCGATGGCAGTGCGCATCCGCAAGCGTTACGCCGCCGAACGCCGGTTCCGCGCGCTTGGCTTTGCCGCGGTTGCGCTGTCGGTCGCTTTCCTGCTGTTTTTGCTGATCACGATGGCATCGCGCGGGCTCGGCGGGTTCACTCGCGTCGAGGCCAAGGTCGTGCTCGACCTGCCGGCATCGTCGGTGATGCTCGATCCTGCCCAATTGCGCGGACCGGAAGGAATGCAAGCTGCAATCACCGCCGATCTCGACAGCGCCCTGACCGAGGCTGCGGTTGCGACCTATGGCGCGAGTGCGACCGGCATGTTCGGCGGCGCGAGCCAGCGTTCCTTGGCGCGGATGATGGTCGCGGACCCGAGTTTGCTCGATCACAAGGCCGAAGTCTGGCTGCCGGTCGGGTCGAAGCTGGAAGTCGCCGTAAAGGGCGATGGAGATCCGGCGTTCGAAGGCCTTGCTGCCGCTATCGGCAACAAACAGGGCCTGCGTCGTGAGTTCAACCTGGACTTTCTGACGGCTTCGGATGCCACCGACCCGACCTACGCCGGTGTCTGGGGGGCGCTGAAGGGCACCTTCCTGACCATCATGGTAACGATGCTGCTGGCGTTCCCCATCGGTGTGCTCTCGGCGCTTTATCTGGAGGAATTCGCGCCGCGCAATCGCTGGACCGACCTGATTGAAGTCAGCATCAACAACCTTGCTGCCGTCCCCTCGATCATCTTCGGCCTGCTCGGTCTCGCGGTCTTCCTCAATTTCATGCACTTGCCACGCTCCGCGCCGTTGGTCGGCGGGCTGACGCTGGCGCTGATGACGATGCCGGTCATCGTTATCGCCGGGCGCAATGCGATCAAATCGGTCCCGCCATCGATCCGCGACGCGGCACTGGGCGTCGGGGCATCTAAAATGCAGGTGGTTTTCCACCACGTCCTTCCGCTTGCGCTTCCCGGCATTCTGACCGGAACGATCATCGGCATGGCCCGGGCGCTTGGCGAAACGGCGCCATTGCTGATGATCGGCATGCGCGCCTTCATCGCCTCGCCGCCGAATGGCCTGACCGAACCGTCGAGCGTCCTGCCCGTCCAGATTTTCCTGTGGTCGGATGAGGTCGACCGTGCCTTTGTCGAGAAGACCAGCGCGGCGATCATCGTTCTGCTGATCTTCATGCTCGCGATGAACGGGCTCGCCATCTATCTCCGCAACAAGTTCGAACGCCGCTGGTAAGGCCATCATGGATATGAACGAAACACTCGCCCCTGCCCCGATCATCGATGTCGCCGAAAGCGATGCGCTGGATCGCGCGCCCAAGATGACGGCGCGCGACGTACATGTCTTTTACGGCGACAAGGAAGCCATCAAGGGCGTCGACATTGATATCCACGACGACAAGGTCACGTCCTTCATCGGCCCGTCTGGGTGCGGGAAGTCGACCTTCCTTCGCACGCTCAATCGGATGAACGACACGATCGCGTCGGCGCGGGTGACCGGCGACATCCAGCTCGACGGCGATGACATCTATTCGTCCGACATGGACGTTGTGCAGCTTCGCGCGCGGGTCGGAATGGTTTTCCAGAAGCCCAATCCGTTCCCCAAATCGATTTTCGAGAATGTTGCCTACGGCCCGCGGATTCACGGCCTGTCCGGGAGCAAGAGCGAACTTGAGCAAATTGTCGAAAAGTCGCTCAAGCGTGCCGGCCTTTGGGACGAGGTCAAGGATCGGCTGGAAGAAAGCGGCACCGCGCTTTCCGGTGGGCAGCAGCAGCGACTCTGCATCGCCCGCGCCATCGCGGTCGACCCCGAAGTCATCCTGATGGACGAACCCTGTTCGGCGCTGGACCCAATTGCCACTGCGCGGATCGAGGAACTGATCCACGAACTGCGCGGTCGCTATGCCATCGCGATCGTCACCCACAATATGCAGCAGGCCGCACGCGTCAGCCAGCGTACCGCTTTTTTCCACCTCGGCGAACTGGTCGAATACGGCAAGACCAAGGACATTTTCACCAACCCGCGCGAGAAGCGCACCCAGGACTATATCACCGGCCGCTACGGCTGATCGGAGCAATTCAATGGCGACCACCGGACATACCATCAAGGCGTTCGACGACGATCTCGACCGGCTGCAGGCGCTCATCAGCCAGATGGGCGGAATGGCCGAACATGCCATCCGCGAATCGATGCGCTGCCTGACCCAGCGCGATCTGGAAGGCGCCGAAAAGATCGTTGCCGAGGACAAGATGATCGACGCGCTCGAGATCGAGGCCGAGCGCCGCGCTGTGCAACTGATCGCACTTCGTGCGCCGATGGCCGGCGACCTTCGCGATGTGGTTGCGGCCCTGAAAATCTCCAGCGTCGTCGAACGCATCGGCGATTATGCCAAGAATATCGCCAAGCGTGTCCCCGTACTCGAGGATGTCGGTGATATCGAACCGTTGTCGCTGCTTCCGGAAATGGCGCGGATCGCGACCGAAATGGTGCACGACGTGCTCAACGCCTTCGTCAATCGCGATGCCGAAGCGGCGCTTCGGGTAATCGAGCGCGACCAGGCGGTTGACGATTTCTACAATTCGATTTTCCGTACGTTGCTGACCTTCATGATGGAAAATCCGCACAACATCGGACAGTCGACGCACCTGTTGTTCATCGCCAAGAACGTCGAGCGGGTCGGCGATCACGCCACCAACATCGCCGAGATGGTATATTACGCCGCGACCGGGAAATATCTCGGCGATCGCCCCAAGGGCGATGATACGCTGGCCGTCTGAGACCGCAGCGATGACCCCCACCAAGCGCCTGTTGCTGGTCGAGGACGATGAGGCCCTCGCCGAGCTGGTCGCTTTTCACTTCGACCGCGCCGGCTATGAGGTTACCCGCACCGGTGATGGCGAAGAAGCGCTGATCCTTGCGGAGGAAATCTCACCCGATCTCGTCCTGCTCGACTGGATGATCGAAGGCGTCAGCGGGATTGAAGTCTGCCGGCGGCTGCGACGCCGCGAAACGACCGCCAACGTGCCGATCATCATGCTGACCGCGCGCGGCGAGGAAGAGGATCGTATTCGCGGCCTAGATACCGGAGCGGACGACTATCTGACCAAGCCTTTTTCACCGAAGGAATTGCTGGCCCGGGCGAGCGCGGTCCTGCGCCGGTCGCGGCCAGCGCTGGAAAGCGATTCGCTGAACTATGCCGGGATAGAGATGGATTTGGGCGCACACCGCGTCCGGCGCGACGGCAAGGCGGTCAAACTCGGCCCGACCGAATATCGCCTGCTTCGTCACTTCCTCGAACGGCCAGGCCGCGTGCTCTCGCGCCAGCAATTGCTCGAGGCGGTGTGGCCGCACAGCGAGGAGATTGAATTGCGCACGGTCGACGTCCATATTCGTCGCTTGCGCCTGGCGATCGGCGAGCCCGACCTGTTCCGCACCGTTCGCTCCGCCGGATATTCGCTCGATGCCGAAGGGATTGCCTGAATCGGCGCAGCGACGCATGAGCTTCCAATGGCTCGAAAGAACAAGAATCGCGGGGGTGCAAACCCCGGACGGCCCCGTTTCTGGGGCAAACATGCCGTTGCGGCCGCGCTCGACAATCCCGATCGCAAGATCCTGAAGGCTTGGACCACGCGCGAAGCCGCCGGGTTCATGCAATTTCCCGCCGACTTGCCGGTCCTCATCGCCGAGGGCCCCGACCTAGGTCGGATGGTGCCGGGCGATGCGCCGCACCAAGGGGTCGTGATCGAAGTCGAACCGCTGGAGGACATCTGGCTTGCCGACGTGCTTGCCGAGGCGCCCGAGCGCGCCATCCTGCTTGTGCTGGACCAGGTTACCGACCCGCACAATGTCGGCGCGATCCTACGTTCGGCAGCGGCATTCGGTGCCATCGGGATTGTCACGCAGGACCGTCATTCGCCGCCCGAGGGCGGTGCATTGGCGAAGGCGGCATCGGGCGCACTGGAACGCGTGCCGTGGGTCCGCGTGGTCAATCTGGCCCGCGCACTGGAAGAAATTGCCGAGGCCGGATTCTGGCGGATTGGCCTGGCCGGCGAAGCCGAGACCGATCTCAAGGACGCCCTCGGGCCAGACCGCGTCGCACTGGTCCTTGGCGCCGAAGGGCCTGGCATGCGCAGCAACACGCGCGAACATTGCGATGCGCTCGCCAAGCTGCCGATCAGCGATTCAATCGAGAGTCTCAACGTCTCGAACGCGACTGCCGTCGCGCTTTACGCCGCCACCGTCGCCTGATGGTTCACACCGTCGACAGCCTTCACGCCAGCATCGACGAACTCTCACGGCGCGACGCCCGTTTCGCCGAGGCGGTGAAACGTCACGGCCGACCCGATCCACGTTCGAGCGACCGGGGATGCCAGACCTTGTTGCGGACCATCGTGGGTCAGCAAGTCAGTGTCGCGGCCGCACGATCAATGTGGAACAAGCTGACCGCCAGGTTTGGCGACCCGGTCGACCTCGCCGCGCTGGTCGAGGCCACCGATGAGGAACTGCGCGAAGCAGGTCTGTCGCGGCAGAAGGCAGGCTACGCCCGAAGCCTCGCCGCGCTCGTGCTGTCGGGCGAGCTCGACCTTGAAGCGCTTCCGGCCGATGACGAGGACGCCATCGCACTGTTGACCAAGGTCAAGGGCGTCGGTCGCTGGTCCGCCGAAATATACTTGCTGTTTGCCGAGGGTCGACCCGACGCCTTTCCGGCGGGAGACCTTGCCGTGCAGGTCGAAATCGGGCGCTGGGCCGGGATGGACGAGCGCCCGTCCGAAAAGCAATTGCGCGAAATGGCCGAAGCGTGGCGCCCGCATCGCGGCGCCGCCGCCGTCATGGCCTGGCATTCGTATAACGCACCACCGCTCGACTGACGGGGTCAGTCGTGAAGGGGGTGCGCCACGCTCGACTAGCGGCGAAGGCCCTTTTCGTAACGGCGTGCGCCAAGACCTTTCCAGGATCGCGTTCCTTGGTCGGTGCGAAGCGGCGCGAGCCTGGATTCCTCTTCCTTGCCGCGCCCGATGAGGAAACCCGCACCAGTCTGTCCCTCCCCGCTCGACCAGCGGTAGCGCGTCGAAATCGCCACCAGCGGCATGAACAATTTGCGACCTTCGACTTCATATTCGTGAATTTCGGATCGCTTCAATTTGACCGCAGTGCGCAGGGGAACGCGGGATTGCGGAGCAATCATCGGGATCGTGTCGTTCGACGGGCGCGGTCGCCCGAAGAAATCGCTCAGATCATTATCCTGCCGCGCTCCGGCATTGAGCAGGCAGGTTTCGATGCTGACATCGCGCGCCGGCGCAGCGCCGCTATTGAACAAGGTGACATCGAACGCAATTGCCGCGCCGTCGTCATCGACCATCGCGCGGTCGGGCGTCAATTCGACCTCCAGCCAAGGGCGAAGGCTGGACGAGACGATACCGATCGGTGCCGCTGGTGCCGGCGCTGCTGCAGCTGCAACCGCCGGAGCCTCCGGCTTGGGCATCAAGGTCGTCGGCAGCGGCTTTCGGCCAGAATTGCCGACCCGTTCCTTGGGCACCGGATCGTGACGCGGCTGCGTCCTTGGCAGCGCTTGGGGCGCTGTCGCCGCCGAAGGCACCACGGCGACATCGTCGAGCGGATTAGCATAATCGTTGTGGCCGGCGACAGCGTATCGCGACGATCCACGCTGGCGGACGAAATTGAAAATGGTCGCTAGCCCGGCCAGCAAGAGCAATCCGGCAACGATCGGAAGGATCGGAAGTCCTTCATCCTTGGCCGGCGGAAGAACCAGCGGCGGCCGCGTCGAGAACCCCGGATTGGCGGCCGGCGGCGGAAGATTGTTACGCCGTGTTGCATCCGGGAGAGTCGTCGTTCGCGACACGGTGTCCTGAGCGGACGTTGTCGCGGCCGGCGCGGGTGAACTGGCTGCGGTTCCGCGATCGGGTGGCGATCGCGCCGGCTCCGCAGTGGTTGTCGGCGGGGCAGCGGTTGTCGTGGTCGGCGCGGGCGCGGGCGCTGGTGCAACCACCGCCGGGCGTTCCGCCGGACGAGTCACATTGCCCTGCAGGCTGAAATTGGAAAGGTCGCTCGGCCCGACTTCGGTCGCCGGCGTATCGGGCGTTCCATTGGTCTGCGCGGCAAGCGGCGGTGCCAACATCAGCGATGCTGCGAAAAACGCCTGACCCAACAATGACTTCGACGACAAAGGATTCTCGCTTCTTGGCTTGCTGGCGCGGCTATAGTGGCGGCGGTGCCAACATCAAGCCGAACCAGCCCTAGCGCGCGTCGACCAGCACCAATTCGGCGTCCGAACCACTGTCGGCCTCGATGACGATCCGGCCTTCGCCTGAAATCGCTACGCCGTCGCGCGCATTCGCCATAACGCCGTTCACCTGAACGGGAGCCGACGCGACGAGGTAGAGGTGCCGGGCCGGATCGGCATCGTAGGCGATGGTTCCGCCAGCGCTGAGCGTCGCGCCGAGAATTCGGGCATCGGCGTTGATCGTCAGCGCGTCGTCACCATCATCGCCACTTGCCAGCAACTGGAAATCGCCAACCCGCGACTCCTTGGGAAAGGCCATCTGGCCCCAGCTGGGCGTGGCACCCGGGCGATCGGTCTCGATCCAGATCTGGAACAGGGTCGTTTCCTCGTCCTCCAGATTGAATTCGGCGTGGCGAACCCCAGTTCCGGCGCTCATCACCTGGACGTCGCCTGCCCCGGTACGGCCCGTGTTGCCCATCGAATCCTCATGCGTGATTGCGCCGCTGCGAACGTAGGTTACGATTTCCATGTCGCGGTGCGGATGCGGCGGAAAGCCGCTCTTGGCGGCAATCTTGTCGTCGTTCCACACCCGGATCGCACCCCAGCCCATCCGAGTCGGGTCGTAGTAATTGGCAAAACTGAAGTGGTGGCGGGCGTCGAGCCAGCCATGGTCGGCGTGGCCGAGCGTTGCGAAGGGACGAATGTCGATCATGAACGGCAAGATGGCGAAGGACCCTGCCCCCTTTCAAGTGTCATGCATGTAACCTGCTGTTGGCCGGAGAATCGCTAGACGATCCGAAGGTCTGCGGCATAGCGCGCTGCCTTTTCCGCATAATGCAACGCTGACAGGCGAAGCATGGCGACCTGCTCGTTGCTCAGCGTCCGGACCGCACGGGCCGGCGATCCGACGATCAAACTGCGCGGTTCGAACGTCTTGCCTTCGGTTACCAATGCGCCCGCGCCGACGATGCATTGCGCCGGAATGATCGCTCCATTGAGAATTCGCGCGCCCATTCCGATCAGCGCTTCGTCTTCGACCGTGCAGCCGTGCAGGATGGCTTGATGACCGACCGTCACCCGGGCGCCGATCGTTAGCGGAAACCCGGGATCGCTGTGTCCGATTGCGCCGTCCTGAACGTTGCTGTCCACGCCGATCAGGATTGGCGTATTGTCGGCGCGGATGACCGCGCCGAACCAGATGCTGGCGCGCTCCGCCAGCCGGACGTCGCCGATCAGGTCGGCACTGGGCGCGGCCCACGCTCCTTCGCTCAACTGCGGTTCCTTGCCGTCGATTGCGTAGAGCGTCATTCCAATCCCCATTCCAATCGCGACGCGCACATTAACCTTTCGCGTTCACCGCTTCTTAGCTGCGATTTGCGAAGGGTGACAGACGACCAACGCAACGGTGAGGAATGGTGCGCACGCGATTCACGATTTTCGCCCTTGCCGGGCTGGCGCTTGCAGCACCGGTCGCCAATGCCGCGAACATTGGCGCCGATGACTCGCAATTCGCGCTTCGGATGCTGGAACTTCATAACCGCGAGCGCGCTGCTGTCGGTGCACCGCCGCTGGCGTGGGATCCGACGCTGGCCCAAGCCGCGGCCTCCTACGGCCCAACCCTGGCCGCGATGGGCCGCCTGATGCACAGCCCGCGCGCAGGTCGCCCCGGTCAGCGCGAAAACCTGGCCATGTCGAGCAGCGGTTATCTCGACGATCGCCAGTTGGCCGACCTCTGGGTCGACGAGAAACGCCAGTTCACCCCCGGCCTGTTCCCCAATGTCAGCCGCACCGGTTACTGGAAGGATGTCGCCCATTACACCCAGATGGTGTGGAAGGGCACGACCCATGTCGGCTGTGCGTTGTATCGCGGCGGTGGGAACGATTTCCTGATCTGCCGCTACTCCCCACCCGGCAACGCCGACGGCAAGCCGGTTTACTGACGCTTTTGCCTGAGGATCGTTCAGCAGCCTATGCGACCGGGTGATCGTTAAGGGCGGGCGGGACGCAAGCCATCGCCAATCACTGCAAAGGCTGCCCAATAATAAGGATGTGATGTCGCCTTCTCGTCCATCAATCGCCGTTGCGATTGACGCAGGGCGGTAACGGTAGCGGTGCCGCGTTGGGCACCGAAAAGCCCTGCAATCAGCTTTTCGGTCGCCTTGTAGTCGTCTGGAACCGGCCAGTGACTGGCGACGATCGTTCGTCCTCCCGCACCGACGAAGGCACGCACCAGGCCGTCCAGCGCCATCCCGCCGCCGCTGCCGAGGCCGGCGGCGCGGGTGGCGACGGTGCTTGCCGCGCCAGCCGTGTCACAAGCCGACAGAATGACGAGATCGGCATCGAGGCGGAGGTCAAAAATTTCCCGGAACGTGAGCAGTCCGTCGCTCTCCTGATCACCGAAGCTGGTCATCAAGGCGGGCTGGGCCGCGCAATTCGGGTTGGCCGGGGTAACGAGTCCGTGGGTCGCAAAATGGAGGACACGATAATCCTTCAGGTCGTCGCGTTCCTTGAGATTGGTGTCGGTAAAGGCGGCTCCCGTGACGATGGCCGACGCACCGCCGAGCAAAGATCGCGCGACACGAAGTTCGTCGTCGGCGATCGGTTGGCCCCAAGCCGCCAATGGCGGGGCGCAATTGAGCTCGGTTCCGCTTTGCGCAGCAAGCTCGCGGGCGGGCGCTGGCGCATTATGGCCCAGTCCGAGATAAGGCCGGCCTGCCCGGGTCGGGGCGGCGGCGCGCACATCGCGAAAGGCGCGCGGCGCGACGGCTACCGAAATGTCGAGATCGCGCCCGAGCCAGCGAACACCGGTGAAGTCGTAAGCATCGCCGCCGGGTGCGGTCACTCGGCGAACGTAGGTGTCGACGCTGGCCTGGTCGCGGACGAGCAGGTTGGGGGTAAGGCGCATCATCGCGCCATCGGGTTCGAAGATGAGGTGCTTCAATCCGCCAATCTCGGCTTCGATCGGCCCGAAAAGCTTGCGATAAAGCGAATAGGCCAGGCCGACATCGAACGGCGCAAGCTCGCCTGCGCTGGCGGTCGTGGTGCGGCGGATCCGGTCGACGAGATCGTCGAGCTCGTTCGAATTGGCATCGACTCGGAAGGCGCGCGTCACCTCTGGCGTGACGACCATCGCGAACACCAAATTGTCGATGACGGTTAGCTTGTAATAGCCTTCCCCCGGCTTGAGCGCCGCGCGAAGCTCATCGAGCGGCAGGACGTCGCTTGCGATCGCGCGATATTGCGGGAAGGCGGCGAGGCTGGCCTGGGTAATCACCTGATCGCGTTGAAATTCGTCGATCTGTGTCTGAAGGACTGTTCGCGATCCCGCCGGACTAGGGGCCGCGACCTGACTGCCTAGGTCGAGGCGAGATATTTCGGCGCGGGTTCGCTCGATCTGGCGGGTCAAAGTGACGGATTGGCGGAACAGGCGCGACGCTTCGTCACTGCCGCCGCTAAGCTCGCGGGCCAGGATCGCCTGGGTCTGGGCGACACCGGGGCGAAGCATCACCTGCGACGTCGTAAACAGCTCACTGACGGCGGAGGCATCGGTACCGCGGGTCAGCAACAATTCGGCATAGGGCGCGAGCAACCGCGATAGCGCGGGCGTCGCATTGGAAAAGCCGACGTTGGCGCGAATGATGTCGCGATAGATGACCGTTGCTTCGTCGGTTCGGCCATGCCGCAAGAAATAACCGGCAAGACGGCCGCGTGCACTCTGCAGGACGGCCGATCCGGGATAGTCGATTTCAAGCGCGGTTACGCTGTTCCGGTAATGGGCGGCCGCCTCGTCGCTCCGTCCCGCGGCTTCGGCAATGGCGCCGCGTTCGCCCTCGACCTGCGAGCGCATCCAGACGATGGCGGGCAGCCGTCCGCCGCGAACTCCGGCAAGCCGGGCATCGGCCGATGTAAGATGTTCGGCGGCCTTGCCCAAATTGCCGAGAAGACGGTGCGCCGGGCCTTTCAGAAGGTCGACCTGAGCTTCGAGAATCTGGACTTTTTCCTCAAGCTGGAGCGCGGCCTCGCCATCCCCGATCTGCTCGGTCGCGGCGCTGTCGGCGTTGAGGCGTGCGGCGATCGACTTGTCGATGGTCAGTGTGCGGATCGCCGGGACGGGCATCTCCGCCATGTCGGGAAGCGGCTTGTCCAGTTCGGCGAGCGCATCTTCGGCGCGCCCTTGGTTAAGCAGGTGCATCGCGCGATAATTGCGCAACTGCCGGGCCACCAGGGGATCATTGCCAAGCATCTGCCTGGCGCGGTCGAGCAACTCGTCCGCCTCGGCATAATGACCGAGGTTCGATTTTTGCAGTGCCTCGTTGGTCATCGCCTCGACCTGCGCCGCGCGACCAAGGTCGCCGCTGGTCACGGCAGAGAAGAATTCGGCGCTTTCGGCATAGGCCCCGCTATTGTTGCGGCGATAAGCCTCCGCAAGCGCCCTGGCGCGGTCCAGCGTACCGGCCTGGACCCGGGCAAAGGCGGCAGGATCGCCGGCGCCGGTCAAGGCCACGTCAACTTCTCCGCTGACGAGGCGATCCGTCACGACTGTCCGAAAGCCGATCTTCAGCGCACTATCGTAGCCGCCCAGGCCCTCCGCAGAATAGAAGAAGCGGGAATCGCGTTTCTGAATGACCCGGTAAGGAACGCTGGGGTTGGCGACCAACGTGCATTCCAGAATTTCGACCGCACCGACGTCCGCCAGCGTTTCGGTCTTGGCCGGAGCGCAGGTTGCCCGATCGGCACGGAGCCGCGCAAGTCGCTGCGCCGGATCGTCTTTGCCGTCGAGGCGGATATTATGGAGGAGGCCGATCGGCACCGAGGCATCCCGGCAGATGATCGAATAGCCACGGTCGAACATATTCGTCAGCGACGGGTCGGACGCCATTGACTGCGCAAGGCAGACAACGCTGTTCGGGCCGCCGCCGATGCGGAAGCTGTTCTTGGTCGCAATCGATCCCGGCGCGGCGGTGATCGCCGACGCCGGCAAAGCGGCAACGATGGCGACTGCCAGTCGTGCAGCCTTTCCCATTGGCCTCCTCCTACGTCCGAGACGATCCTGGGGGACGGTTCGCCCTGGACGATCGGAACGTTCTGGTTGTGACGCTGGGGTGCTTAAGAACCCCATGGAAACAGGCGCCGGCTGATCGAAAACAGCAGGCGCGGGTCGGGCTTCCGATCCTGGAAGCCGGTACGTTCGAGCGGGACGGCAAGCGCGGTTTCAATGCCGAAACCAAGCCAGGTGGCGCGAACGCCGCCGCCGATCGATGTCAAATTGCGCTGGCCGCGGGCCAGGAAATCGCCATTCTCGTTGCCGACGCGGGCGAGATCGAAGAACAGGAATGGCTCCGCAGCCATTTTTCGGGCCGAGGTCGGAACGATGCTTCCCAAGCGCAGCTCGACCTGCGCACCGATCCCGCGATCGCCGAGCAATGTTCCGGGATCATAGCCGCGACCGACGGTGTAATTGCCCGCCGCAAATTGTTCGAAGCTGGCAAGTGTTCGCGTGGAATATTGACCGCGCACGTTTGCAGCGATGGTGAATCGCGGCGCTGGACGAACCTCGCCGTAAAGCGATCCACGAACCAGACCGGCGGTGGGATCCGCACCGGCAACGCTGAGCGGGATGCCGCCCGTGACGACGCACGTCGTTCCGCAACGATTGGTGGCGTTGAAGATTCCGATGCCGTGGCGCCCTTCAAGCGACGCCCCGACTCGCCAGCGAGGCTCGAAGAACGAAAAACCGGGCTTTGAGAAGTCGAGACTCAGGGCATCCCAGTTGAGCCGCCCGAACAGGACACGCAGACGGTCGCGGCTGATCGAATCGCCCGACTGACGCACCACCTGGTTGACCAAATCCATTCCTGCGGTGCCGCGCAGTGTAGAGCTTTGGCTTCGTACAAATGGGTAGGAAAGCGCCAGCGACCCGACCAGCGTGCGCGCACGGATCGTATCGCGACCGTCGATATCCGGCCGCGCCCAGGTGTAACCCAATGAAGACAGGACCGTCAGACCTTCGCCGCCAATCCGGAAGTCATGGGTCGCCTGGAGCGTTTTCTGTTCGCGCGGGCCAATCGTCGAATAGAGCGAAAGGCTAGTCACGTCGCCCATCCCGGTCAGGCCGAAAAATTGCGCGCGTATTTGCCCGCCGAAGCGACCCAGCTCCTTCGATCCATAATTTAGGACGTTGGCGTCGAGCGTGAACGGTACGCGGGAAACGGTGACTTCGCCGACCACTTCCCCAGCCGTGCGCCCAGCCGGACGAAGCGCGAGTCGCGCGTAATATCCGGGGAGATCGCCGGCCAGCAGCAGGTAGCGCTCGGCCTCATAACGGTTAAAGACCGGACGCTGTGTCAGTCGTTCAAGGTAGGCCGAGATGAGTTTCTCGGCCCGGCCCGCATCGCCGCGGACTCGAACCTCGGTCAGCCGTGCAAGGACAACGTCGAGCTTCAGGCGACCGTCGGCAATGCTTTGCTCGGGAACCTGGATGGCGACGATATATCCAGCGTCGCGGAGCGATGCGGCGGCGCGATCACGAATGTCGCAAACCACCGAGACCTTGTGTTCCTGTCCGACCAGGTTTGCATAGGCCAGTCGCACCAGCCCGGCATCAATGTCGCCGAGCCCGGTAAAAGTGACGTCGCGAAGCGTGAATTTGACGTCGGCGAATTCAGGATTGTCGAGTGCGCAAGGTTCGCGTTCGAGCCCGCCCTCGATCTCCACTCGTGCTGGTGCAGCGGTGGTCGGCGCTTCACGGCGCTGCAATTCCTCACGCGTCGGCGCAAGCTGCCCGGTCTGTGCGCGCACCGGCTGAGCCACGGACAACGCCGTGCTTAGCAGAAGAACCTTTCTCGCAAGATTGTTGGTGATCAATACGCGAACAGGATCATTTGCTAGTGATCGCCTCACGTCGGCCCCCTTTCCCGACGCGCCTGCCGAATCAGCAGGGGCGTTAACTTACGCTTAAATCACACATTGAATGTTTCGTAAATCTACGTTAATCATTTCGTTTAGCCAACAGCTCGAGCGGGGGGATTGCCGTGCAGTTTGTTGCGTTCAATTTCGGTCATGACCGGGGTCGGCCTTGTGGGCTTGCTCGGTTTTTGGCCACGCCCGTTGTCATGGCCGGATGGAGCGCGATGGCGCTTGCCGCACCGCCAGTTGGCGTCGGCGGCGGCCCTCCTCCGTGGTCGAACGCGGCTTCGCTTCGCGTACCGAACGTGCCGGTCGTTGCCGTCGTCCCGATCCCAACTCTGTTACCAGCCAGCGTCCATGGCAACGGCAATGGCGGCGGAAACAGGGGCAATGCCCAGAACAATGGCGTAGCGAACGCGTCCGTCGCTGCGCCGACCAACTTGGTGACGACCGGAAATTCGGCCGCCATACCGCCAGGACAAGCCAAGATCCTCATGCTTCCGTCGGCCGCAGCGCCCGCGCTGGTGGTCAATAGCGGCACGTTCGATATTCAGGTGGCGCCGATCGCCGCGCCCGCATCCAATCAAGGGAAAGGGAACGCACTCGGCAGGCGGAATGCGCCGACCACGGTTGCAATGGTCGACACCTTGTCGATCAGCCAGGCCCAGGTCAGTGCCGCGTTACTCAGCATCGAGGGCGCGCCGACGATCACCAGCGCGACGCTGGTCGATGGCGCCATCGTTCTCAGCGCCAGTTCCTCCACTACAACGGGGAAAGGAACGGACAAGACCCCGCCAGGCGATCCGTGCAGCAAGAGTACGGGCAATCCATGCAACGGAAATAACGGCAATGAAGGAAACCCGGGGAACGTAACTCCGAAGGACGTCCCACCTCCACCGCCGCCGCCGCCTCCGCCGCCTCCGCCACCGCCACCGCCACCGCCGCCGCCTCCGCCACCGCCGCCGCCTCCACCGCCTCCGCCTCCACCACCGCCGCCTCCTCCGCCGCCGCCTCCGCCGCCGCCGCCTCCTCCGCCGCCGCCGCCAATCACGCCGCCAGGCTGGATCGTGCGACTCGCGACACCGGCAGCCGACAAGGACGAGGACGAGGATTCGGCCATCGACACGTCAAAGCTCAAGGATGGTGAGGACAATAGTGGCGGTGTCGCCAGTGGCGCGGATTCAAGCGCATGGACCTATTCGCCAAGCGATGGGAAACCCGACGGGCCCCGATAACAGAGCCTACCTGTGCACTCGGTCCAGCGATTGGGAGAGTGGTGC
>JBDTMR010000008.1:0-19597 GCA_039934175.1 Sphingomicrobium sp. | reverse complement strand
CAAGGTTGAAGCCGCCTGCCTTGTAACCGCGCGAATAGCTGGCGTAGAGCAGGATCGCGTCGATCGGTTTCCAGCTGAGCACCGCGGTGCCCGACAGCTTGTTTTCCTTCTTCGAGTCATTGCCCGTGTAATTTCCACCTGGGGTGGAAGGGATGACGCATGGGATCGTCTGGAGCGCCGAAACAGCAGCAGCATAGAAGGCGCACAGCGTGTTATTGTCGTTGAGGTTCGCATCCAGCGTTTTCTTGTCGTGCGTGTAACGCGCGCCGAGGGTCAGCTTGAGGCGATCGGTGATCGAGAAAATGTTGTGCGTAAAGACGGACCAGTTGTCATCCTTTTGAGTGAACTGGTCATCGATCCCGACACCGGCAAATCCACGTGGGCCGAATCCGGAAGCAATTGAAAGGTTGGTAAAGCCGCTATTCGTAAACGGCGACATCGGAACGTTGGCGAATGCCCCGAGCCGCGCGAATGCCGCCAAGACCGGCTGGTTGGTCGCACCGACAAACGGGAATACGGCCGCCGCAACGGTCGGATTGAAGCAGGTTGCGTTGCGCGTGTCGACGAGGCCGGGCTGAGCGGTCAGCGCAGCGAAGTTCTGAGCAACCAGGCAGTTGGCATAACGCGAATAATCCGCGCCGTAAGCCAGATTGTCCTTCACACGCAGATTTTCGTGCATGTAGAAGCCGCCGACCAACCAGTCGAGGCGGTCGTTGAAGGCCGAGCCCTGCAGGCGCAATTCCTGTGTGAAGGTCTTGAAACGGGTGTTACCGTCGCCGCTGCCGTCGCGATACAGGATGTCGAGGTTGTTATAATCGGCGTCCTGGCCGCGATCCCAGCTGTTAAAGCGATAGGCGGTGATCGAAGTCAGTTCGGCGCCGCCGAAATCGTAGGTGGCTTCGGCCGAGATGCCGTAGTCGACGACGTCGGAATTGTAGCTGCGGCCCGGCGTGACCGACGTTTCGCGATCGTAGGTGTCATCGTTGATGATGGCACCAAGACCCGGATCGTTTGGATAAGGCGAACCCGTGCCGTCGAGGATCCGGCGGATCGCCGACGTCGACCGAATGCCGGTGTTGGGGCCCGTCGCCCGGAAATCGGAGATCGGCAGATAGGCCGCAGCGCAGCACTGCTCATTCTTCTTGGAGTAATCGCCGATGATGCGCAGTGAGAAGCTGTCGGTTGGCTGATAGAGTGCCTGACCGCGAAGCAGCCAGCGGTTGCGATCGTTGAGATCATTCCCCGAAATAACGTCTTCCATGAAGCCGTCACGCTTCATGAAGATACCGTCGAGACGGACTGCCAGCGAATCGGTGATCGGGCCGGTCACGCCCGCGCCGACACGGCGCAGGTCGTAATTGCCGATCGTCACATCACCATAGATTTCAGGCGAGAATTTCGGTTTTGCGGTGATGACGTGGATCAGGCCAGCCGAGGCATTGCGCCCGAACAAAGTGCCCTGCGGTCCGCGGAGGACTTCGATACGATCGACCGGCCCGAGTTCGGTCAGGCCGGTACCGGTGCGCGAGCGATAGACGCCATCGATGAAGACCGCGACCGAGCTTTCAAGACCGGCATTGTCGCCGACCGTGCCGACGCCGCGGATACGGGCAGCACCGCCGCCGGCTTCCGACGAGGTCGATGAGACGAGCAGCGAGGGGCTGACCTGGTTGACCGCACGGATATCGACCGCGCCGGTATTCTTGAGCGTGTCGGCCGTGACGGCGGAAACCGCGAGCGGAACATCGCTCAGCGCTTCGCTACGGCGGGTTGCGGTAATAACGATCGCACCTTCGTCCCGGGCTTCGGCAGCCTGATCGGCAGTATCGACGTTGGCTGCTTCCGTAGGCGCTTCCGCAGGGGTCGAACCCTGATCGGTCGTGTCCTGAGCAAAAGCCGGCGTGGTGAAGGTGAAAACAGCTGCCGAAAGCAGCAAGGTCGACTTGCGCATCAAAACCCCTCCGTTGGCGCGCGTCTTAATGACGCGTCGTTTCGTAGGGGAAAGTTAGTCCAAGTCGCGGCGACTAGGAAGCGACTCAAAAGACTACGCCGCAAATCACTGGGATTTGCGGCGTAATTGCAACACTATGCCGGAAACGCCTACTTTCCGTAACGGAAATTATTTCGGCGAAAGCACCATCAGCATCTGCCGGCCTTCCATGCGCGGGTGTGCTTCGATTTTGGCGATATCGGACACTTGCTCCGACGCGCGCTGAAGCACCGCCATGCCGAGCTGGCCATGCGCCATTTCGCGACCGCGAAAACGCATGGTCAGTTTCACCTTGTCGCCGTCCTCCAAGAATTCGACCACCTTCTTCATCTTGGTATCATAATCATGGTCGTCGATATTGGGACGCATCTTGATCTCCTTGATCTCCTGCGTCTTCTGCTTCTTGCGCTGCTCGTTGGCCTTCTTCTGCGCCTCGTACTTATGGCGGCCGATATCTAGGAATTTGGCAACGGGCGGATCGGCGCCAGGGCTGATCTCGACAAGATCGAGGCCGACTTCCTGTGCTTGTTCGAAAGCTTCGCGGGTAAACATCACACCCAGGTTTTCGCCATTTTCGTCGATCACGCGCACTTTTTGCGACTGGATAAACTGATTGTAGCGAGGGCCGGTAAATTGCGGCGGCGTCTGTGGGCGACGCGGATAGGGCGGCGGTATAGCGAAGTCTCCTTTGAGTCGTTGTTCTGGCGGCGAGGTAAGCCTTTCACCCCGCGAATGGAAGGGCAGTGCGCCGAACGGGCCGATTTTCGTGTGCGCTGTGGCGAGTCGGCGTCACTGGTCGCGAAGATCCGGCGGCACTGCCTCAGCCTTAAATGCAGCAATCGCCTCGTCCAACGACATGATCTTTTGATGCTCGTCACTGCCAAGGCGGCGGATTGCCACCGTGCCTTCCTCCGCCTCGCGCTTGCCGACGACGAGCAATAGCGGAACCTTGGCGAGACTGTGTTCGCGCACCTTGTAATTGATCTTCTCGTTGCGCGTGTCCGTTTCGGCGCGAAGGCCAGCTGCCTTGAGCTTCGAAACGACCTCGCGGGCATAATCGTCGGCGTCGCTGACGATCGTCGCGACAACCGCCTGCACCGGGGCCAGCCACAGCGGGAAGCGCCCGGCGTGATGCTCGATCAGGATTCCGATGAATCGCTCGAACGTGCCTAGGATCGCGCGGTGGAGCATGACCGGACGATGCTTTTCGCCATCCTCGCCAATGTAATAAGCATCGAGCCGTTCGGGCAGCACGGTATCGGTCTGGATCGTGCCGACCTGCCACGTCCGGCCGATCGCGTCGGTCAGGTGGAATTCCAGTTTGGGCGCATAGAACGCCCCCTCGCCCGGCAATTCTTCCCAGCCATAGGCATCGGTATTGCGATCGGTCGCGGCGACGGCGTCGCGCAGGCTCTGCTCGGACCAGTCCCACATCTCGTCGCTGCCGAAGCGCTTGTCGGGGCGAAGCGCGAGCTTGATCGCATAATTGTCGAAGCCGAGATCCTTGTAGACCGCGTCGAGCAGGTCGCAGAACGCCATGACTTCGCCGATCAGCTGATCCTGGCGAACGAAGATATGCGCATCGTCCTGGGTGAATTGGCGAACCCGCATGATCCCGTGCAGCGCGCCATGCGGTTCGTTGCGGTGGCAGCAGCCGAACTCGGCCAGCTTCAAGGGCAATTCCTTGTAGCTGGTGATGCCCTGCTTGAAGATCAGCACGTGCGCCGGGCAATTCATCGGCTTCAAGGCCATCATGTCGGCAGCGCCGGTGATCACCGGGGCATCGTCTTCTACATTGGGGATTTCGTCGGGGACGACGAACATGTTCTCGCGATATTTGCCCCAATGGCCCGACTTCTCCCACTGACGGGCATCCATCAGCTGCGGCGTCTTGACCTCCAAGTAGCCGGCCGCGTCGAGACGGCGGCGCATATAGGCCTCGAGCTGGCGCCACAGGATGAAGCCGTTGGGATGCCAGAACACGCTGCCATGCGCTTCGGCCTGGAGATGGAACAGGTCCATTTCCTGGCCGATCTTGCGGTGGTCGCGCTTGGCCGCTTCCTCAAGCCGGACGAGATGTTCGTCGAGCTGCTTCTTGTTGAGCCATGCCGTGCCGTAAATCCGGCTGAGCATCGGGTTGTTCTGGTCGCCGCGCCAATAAGCGCCGCTGACCCGCGTCAGCTTGAACGCGCGCGGATCGAGCTTGCCGGTCGAGGGCAGATGCGGGCCGCGGCACAGGTCCATCCAGTCGGCGGGGCCGTGACCGGTCTTGTACATCGTGATCGGCTCATGTGCCGGCAGTTCCATCACCCATTCGGCCTTGAAACTTTCGCCATGGTCGAGGAAGAACTGGCGGACCTTCTCGCGGTCCCACACTTCGCGGACCAGCGGCTTGTCGGCGGCGATGACGCGGCGCATTTCCTCCTCGATCACCGGCAAATCCTCGTCGGTGAACGGGCCGCTGCCGGGGGCCGGCGCGAAGTCGTAGTAAAAGCCGTCGTCGGTGGCCGGACCGAAGGTGATCTGCGTTCCAGGGAACAGGTTCTGGACCGCTTCGGCAAGCACGTGCGCGAAATCGTGACGCGCAAGCTCGAGCGCATCCTTTTCGTCGCGGCCGGTTACCAGCGCGAGCTTGCTGTCGCCTTCAAACGGGCGATTGAGATCGCGAAGTTCGCCATCGACCCGCGCAGCGAGCGCGGCCTTGGCGAGGCCGGGGCCGATCGCAGCAGCGACATCGGCGGGCGTGGATCCTTCGGGCATCTCGCGAACGGAGCCGTCGGGCAGCGATATCTTGAACATCTCGGACATAGTCACTGCACCTAGTGCAGCGCAGCAACTGCTTCAAGCACCACGAAAATCAAGCTCACCAGTCATTTTGTCAATGGTGCTTGACAAGAACAAATCCCCAATGTAAAGCTGACTTTACTGAATGCAAAGGGAGATTGACGATGAAGATGATCTACAGAAGCCTCGGAATTGCGACGGCCATGATCTTGTGGGCGCTGGCCGCCACCAATGGAGTGATTGGCGAGCGGGCGTTCGACGTCGGCTTCTACGGCCTGATCGCGGCTTCGGTCGTGGTCATCGGCAAGGGTCGCTGCAACTGTGCGGCGGCGAACTGAGCGATGGCAAAATCACCGGCCCAGCGCGCCTACATCCGCCGTCTGGCAGCGCTGATGAGCGTCTATATGATCGCAATCATCGGTGGCATGTTCGCCAAGCGGGCGGGAATGCTCAATCAACCCGCGACCATTGCCGTCGCCCTTCTGTCAGGCGTGTGCGTCGCTGGCGTGTTTTGGGCGATCGCCCGATTGATCGTCGAGGAAAAGGACGAGTTCCAGCGCATGCTGATCGTTCGACAGGCGATGGTCGCCACCGGATTTTCGCTCTCGATTGCGGCCATCCACGGCTTCCTCAGCGCGTTTGACGTCATCGCCAAGACCGATCTTTATTGGGCCGCGGTGCTGTGGTTCTTTGGTCTTGGCATTGGCGCCGTCGTCAACCGGATCCAGTTCGGGACCTGGGGCCAGTGCGCATGAAGAACCGCCTCAAGGTTCTCCGCGCTGAACGCGACTGGAGCCAGCAGGACCTTGCCGACCAGCTCGAGGTATCGCGCCAGAGCGTGAATGCGATCGAGACCGGCAAGTACGATCCCTCGCTTCCCCTCGCCTTCAAGATCGCGGAGATTTTCACCCTTCCCATCGAACAGATTTTCGACCCGAAAGGCTAATCCATGAAGAACCTGTTTTTTGCCGCGGCGCTTGCCGCGATCGCTACCCCCATGTCCTGCGTCAGCCCGGCCGCCGCGACTGCGCTTTCGCCGATGAACGAACATGATCATATCCGGACAAAGCTTCATGGTCGCAGCGGCCCGGTCGTGGTGCTGATCCCCGGCATGTCGACGCCGGGCAAAGTGTGGGACGACATGGCGGCATCGCTTTCTGCCGACCACCGTGTCGTGGTAGCCGAGGTCAAGGGCTTCGACGGCCAGCGTGCACCGGCCAACGAGAAACCCGGACTCATTGATGGCATCGTCGCCGATCTCGCCGCCGATCTGCAGGCCCGCGGTTTCCGCCAGCCGGTGCTGGTCGGCCACAGCTTCGGCGGGTTGGTCGCGATGAAATATGCGCTCGTCCAACCGAAAATGGTGAAATCGGTCGTGGTCGTCGACGCGCTGCCCTTCTTCGGCACGGTGTTCGCCGACGATGCGACGGTCGAATCGATCGCGCCGCGCGCCAAGGCGATGCACGACATGATGGTCGGCCAGGCCGACGTCATCCGCGCGTCGGCGGCAGCGGCGATCGTCAAGGATCCCGGCGGAAATTACTCGATCGATCCGACGCGGCGGATTGCAATTGCCAATTGGGCGATGCGGTCCGACCCAGTCGTCGTCGCCCGCGCGCTGGCCGAGGATTTGGCAATGGACCTGCGCAAGGACATCGCCGCGATTCGAGCGCCGATGACGATCCTCTACCAGGCCCACGAAGATGCCGCGCTCGCCGCCAAAAGGTACCGAACGGATTATGCGGCAAAAGCCGATACCAAGCTGATTCCGGTGAACGAGACCGGGCATTTCATCCAGCTCGACCAGCCGGAAGCGGTTCGTGCCGCCATCGTGGCGGCTGCGCGCTAGTCCACCATTATCGTCGCTCTTGCCCATGGCCCTCCGGCTGGGGCACGGGCGACCTCATGGAACGCCAGCCCCTCCCCACGCCCGACCCCGCCCCGCTTTCGTACTTCGACCCCGGAGACGGGCGGAGGATCGCCTATCGCCTAAGGCCGGCAAGCCCGAAGGTCGATGGGCCGACCATCGTCTTCCTGCCGGGCTATGCCAGCGACATGGAAGGGTCGAAGGCGGCAGAAATCGATCGTTTCTGCGGCGCTGCGGGACTGGCTTATTTGCGTCTCGATTATTCCGGAACAGGATCATCGGGCGGCGAATTTTCCGAGGGAACGCTCGGCAGGTGGCTCGATGAAGCCTTGTCCGCCATCGACATGCTGACCGAGGGACCGGTGCTGGTGGTAGGGTCGTCGATGGGAGGCTGGCTTGCGCTGCACACCGCGCTGAAACGGCCCGACCGGGTCAAGGGCGTGGTCGGCATCGCTGCTGCACCGAACTTCACCGACTGGGGCTTCACGCCCGAGGAAAAGGAAGTGATCTGGAACGAGGGCAAATTGGAACGCCCAAATCCCTATGGCCCCGAGCCCAGCGTCACCCACCGCGCATTCTGGCAATCGGGTGAGGGGATGCGACTGATCCACCAGCCGATCCTGATCGATTGCCCGGTTCGGCTGATCCACGGCGACAAGGACGAGGAGGTGCCGATCGGCGTCGCGTTCAAGACGTTGGAAGACGTGCATTCAGGTGACGTGCAGCTAAATATCATCAAATGGGGCAAGCACCGCTTGTCCGAGCCGCATGAGATCGAGACGATCGTGCGCGAGATCCTGATATTGGCCGAGAAGATTTCATGACCTTATTGTTCGCGACCTTGTTGGCCGCCGCTGCACTCACCTCCAATTGCCCGACCGACGCGACGGCCCAAGCCGCGGCCTGCCGCGCGGTCGCCGCCGACAAGGCGGGCGATTATGCCGGTGCGGCGCAATCGTTCGAGGATGCGGCCGGAAAGTCCGCGCCGGGCGATCCCGCCGCCGACCGCGCGCTCGCCGCCGCCGGCAATATGTGGATCGCCGCGAACCAGCCTGGCAAAGCCGCACTGGCGCTGGACCGCGCACTGGCGGGCACCGGGTTGCTTGCGGACCAGCGCGGGCTCGCCTTGCTCGACCGCGCACGTGCTGCCGAGGCGCAAGGCGATCTGAAGACCGCCCGCGTCAAGTTGACGGCCGCCGCCGAAACCATCTCCGAAGACCCGTTCCTTTGGTATTTCTCCGCTGCACTGGCGATTCGCGAAAATGATGCAACGACCGCCAAGGTGGCGATCAATCGCGCGCTGACGATGATTCCGGATGACCCCACCGTTTTGTTCGAGGCAGGGCACGTCTTCCATTACGCCGGTGAAGATTCCAAGGCGCGCGAATATTGGACGAAGGCGTTGGCGGCCGATCCGCGAGGACCGAGCGGCCAAGCGGCAAAGCGCGCCCTGGCGATGCTCGACGTTCCGCTGACGGTAACCGGCAAGGTCACCACCCAGCCCAATTTCGACGGCGAGAAAAAGAAGGACTGACCAGGCAAAGGAGCGACTTGCGCTTTGGCCTGCCGCCCCCGACATTGGGGTCATGCAATTCCTTCACACCATGCTTCGGGTCCATGATCCCGAAAAGACCGTCGCCTTCTTCAAACTCCTCGGCCTGCAAGAGCGCCGGCGAATGGACAATGAGAATGGCCGTTTCACCCTGATCTTTCTCGCCGCGCCGGGCGAGACGGCCGAGGTCGAATTGACCTACAATTGGCCGCCCGAAGACGGCGAAGGCGAGGCCTATGACGGCGGGCGCAATTTCGGCCATCTCGCCTACCGCGTCGACGACATTTATGCGCTCTGCCAGCGGTTGATGGACGGCGGCGTCACGATTAATCGTCCGCCGCGCGACGGCCATATGGCGTTCGTGCGGTCGCCCGACGGCATTTCCATCGAGTTGCTGCAGAAGGGCGACCGCCTCGCTGCGGCTGAACCATGGGCATCGATGCCGAATACGGGCGCCTGGTAATGGCGCTGGAGATTGTCGCGGTCCCGGCCTTCGCCGACAATTATCTGTGGCTGGTCCATGACGACGTCAGCGGCGAGACCGCGGTGGTCGATCCCGGCGATGGCGATGCTGTGCTCGATGCCGCGGCGCAGCGCGGGTGGACGATCGACACGATCCTCAACACCCATTGGCACCCCGACCACACCGGCGGAAACTTGAAGGTAAAAGAAGTGACCGGCGCGACCATCTATGGCCCGGCCGCGGAACAAGCCCGAATCCCGGGGCTCGACATCGAGTTGGCCGAAGGCGACCGGGTGTCAATCGGCGATCATGTCGGCGAAATCTGGGAAGTGCCGGGCCATACGTTGGGGCACATTGCCTATGTTTTCGGCGATTCAGGTGTGGCCTTCGTTGGCGACACCCTGTTCGCGATGGGATGCGGCCGGTTGTTTGAAGGGACAGCCGAGCAGATGCACCATTCGCTCGGCCGGTTTGCGTCGCTACCCGATGCGACGAAACTCTACCCGGCGCACGAATATACGCTGTCCAACGCTTTGTTCTCCGCCCAGGCCGCGCCGAGCGACGATGCCGTCCTTGCTCGACTTGCCTCGGTGCAGGCACTTCGCGAACACGGCGAGATGACCGTTCCAACCACGGTGGCCGATGAAAAGGCGACCAACTTGTTCGTTCGCGCGCCCGATCCGGCGGCTTTTGCCGAGCTTCGCGCTGCGAAAGACAGCTTCCGTTAAGCCGAATCGGCGCTCCATGCGTTGATGGGTTGAAGAAGGGGAATGACGATGCGCCTGCTGATGATTCCAATCACCGCCACCATGCTCGCCGCCTGCCAGACGGCACCTGACCAACCGACCCGCACCGCAAGCGAACAGCAAGCCTATGACAGGGCGCTCGCCGGCAAGACCGCCGGCAAGGCGGAAAAGTGTCTTCCGACCTATCGTTCGAACGACATGACGGTGATCGACGATCACACCATCCTGTTCCGTGACGGACGCACGACCTACGTCAATTCGACGCTTGGCAATTGTTCGGGTCTTGGCGACAGCGGGCATGCATTGGTGACGCGAAACGTCGGTCCGCAATTGTGCCGGGGCGATATTGCCACGGTGGCCGATACGTCGACCGGGATGACGGTGGGCAGCTGCGCGTTGGGCGATTTCGTTCCATACCGCGCAGCGCCTTGATTCATTTCTTGTAGAGTCCGTCGAGGCGCTCGCCATATTCCTTGCGGATGATGTGACGGCGGATCTTCATCGACGGCGTCAGCATTTCGTTTTCGACCGTGAACGGCCCGTCGGCGACGATGAAGCGGCGCACTCTCTCGACGACGCTGACCTCCTTGTTAACGAGGTCCACCGCCTCCGAAAGCCGCTTCATCATGTCGGGTTTGCCGGCGATTTCGGGGTCTGGAACCAATAGTCCGACGATATAGGGATGCCGATCGCCGTAGACCATCGCCTGCGCGATGCAGGCGTGCAGGGTCAACATCCCCTCAACCCGTTGCGGCGAGACATTGTCGCCCTTGTCGTTGACGATGAGGTCCTTCTTGCGATCGGTAATGACAATCCGGCCATTCTTGTCGAGGTGGCCGATATCGCCGGTTGCAAGCCAGCCGTCCCGGAGCACGCGCCTGGTTTCTTCGTCGTTTTTCCAATAGCCGTGCATGACGAGTTCGCCGTGCACCATGATCTCGCCATCCTCGGCGATGCGCACGTCGGTGTTGAGCAGGGGCGGTCCGACCGTGTCCATGCGGATCCCGGCTTTGGGTCGATTGCAGCTAATGACCGGTCCGGCCTCAGTCTGACCATAGCCCTGCAACATGGTCAGCCCCATCGCCTGGAAGAACAGGCCGACTTCGGGATTGAGCGGCGCGCCGCCCGACACCATCGCCTTCATCCGGCCGCCGAACTTGTTGCGCACTTTCTTGCGCAGGGTGAGCGACAGGATGCCGTCCATCGGCAGGTCCCATGGCACCGATTTCCCGGCATACCGCTTCGTCTCGATCGCCATTGCGCGTGACAGCAGATAGGCGGGAAGGCCGCCTTCCTTCTCGATCGTCTTGATCATCCGCGCGCGCAGCATTTCGAATAGGCGCGGGACGACGACCATGATCGTCGGCTTCACCTCCTCGATATTGGCAGCGAGTTTCTCGAGGCTCTCGGCGTAGTAGATTTCGGCACCCAGGCTGACTGGGAAATGCTGCCCTCCCGAATGTTCGTAAGCATGGCTGGCCGGAAGGAACGAGAGGAAAACCTCATCGCCCCAACCGAAATCGTTGGCGATGACATCGACGCACGCCTCGCAATTGTGGAGGATCATGCCGTGGTGCTGGCGCACGCCGCGGGGCGCGCCGCCAGTGCCGCTGGTATAGATCAGGCAGGCCAGATCGTCGCGCCCGACCGTCGCCATCTCGGTTTCCAGTGCGCCAACATCGCTGGCGCCGCCGACGAGTTCTTTCCAATGATGGAATTGCGCGACGTCCGCCGACTGCCCCGAAATGATGTCATCGATTGAAATGACATGGTGGCAATCGGATGCGAACAACACGGCGGGAAGCAGGGGCTTGGCCAGCTTCTGGGTCGAGACGATGACGGCGGCCGCGCCCGAATTGGCAAGGATATGCTGGTGATCGCGCGTCGTATTGGTGGTGTAGGTCGGCACCGTGACGCAACCTGCGGCCATGATCGCGAGATCGGCGATCAGCCATTCGGGCCGATTTTCGCTGACCAGCATGACCCGGTCGCCCTGGCGAAGGCCCAGCCGCTTCAGGCTCGCCGCCAACGCCGCGACCTGGCGTGCGGCCTCAGACCAGCTGATCGATTGCCAGGTCCCGTCGCGCTTGGCCCACAGAAAGGGCGCGCCGCCTTTCTCGCGAGCGCGGGTCAGGAACATCGTTACCAGGTTCGGGAATTTCTCGAGCTGGGTATTGGCCACGGATCATCCTCTCATCACGCGCCTTCTTGAGCGGGCGCTACGACACGAAGGCTGTTTAGCGAAAAAGGCGCGCTGTGCCAGCCGCGATGGACAGGGCGGCCTTGCGCCGACTAGGAACATGGCCATGCGCATCCTGTCCCTGCTTGCGGCCGTTGCCGTTACTGCCTGCACCCCGCTCCCTCCTCCGACCATGACCCAGCCGCCCGCAGCGGCGGTCCGGACCGAGGCGTTCGTCATCGCCGCCAACCCGCTTGCTGCCGAAGCAGGGCGCGAGGTTCTGGCGCGCGGCGGAAGTGCCGCCGATGCGGCGCTCGCCGTGCAGGCGATGCTCAGCCTGGTCGAGCCACAGAGTTCGGGCATGGGCGGGGGCGGATTCGTCCATTATTATGACGGTCGCACGCGCCAAACGAAAATCTACGATGGCCGCGAAGCCGCTCCGGCGCAGGCGACGCCGTCGATGTTCCTTGGCGCCGATAGCAAGCCTTTGCCGTTTGCGGCGGCCGCGCTTAGTGGCCGTTCGACCGGCGTGCCCGGCGCGGTTGCAGCGCTTGCCGCGGCCCAACGCGAGCATGGCAAGCTGCGTTGGGACAGCCTGTTCGGCATGGCTGAAATGACGGCGCGCGACGGTTTCATCGTTTCGCCGCGCCTCGACGGGATGGTTCACGGACGGTTTCCGCAAGCCAGCGCGCCCGATGCGCTGGCCTATTTCCGGCAGGGGCCCGGCGGCGCGCTCGTCAAGGCTGGCGATCGGCTTAGAAACCCGGCTTATGCCGACTTCCTTCGTCGACTCGCCGCACAGGGACCGGACGCACTTTACAAAGGCAGCACCGCTGCGCGAATTGTCGAGCGGCTCCGTCAGGGTGACTATCCGGGGAGCATGACGATGGCCGACCTGGCGGCTTACCAGCCGATCCGACGCGACAGCCTGTGCCGACCATGGCGGCAATATATCGCCTGCGTCCCGCCGCCGCCGTCGAGCGGGGTCGGGATGCTCGAACTGCTCGGGCTGCTCGAACGGACCGACATCGCCAGTCGTGGCCCGAACGATCCGCAATCCTGGTTCCTGTTCGCCGAAGCGAGCCGCCTGATGTACGCCGATCGCGACCTTTACGTGGGCGATCCGGCCTTTGTCAGCGTGCCGGTCGACGGCCTGCTCGATCCGGCCTATCTCGACACCCGCGCAAAGTTGATTGGTACCACCGCAATGGCTCCGCCCGAAGCGGGTCGTCCGCGCGGAGCACCTTTTGCCGCGCGCGACGTGACGCGCGAGCCGGCGGGCACGTCCCACTTCATCGTCCGCGACCATGACGGCAATGTCATTTCGATGACAACGACGGTCGAATCGATCTTCGGGTCGGGCCGGATGGTCGACGGCTTTTTCCTCAACAACCAGTTGACCGATTTCAGTTTCGACCCGAAGCGCCCCGATGGCGGCCCCGCCGCCAACGCCGTCGCGCCCGGCAAGAAGCCGCGATCGTCGATGGTCCCGATGATCCTGACGACCCGCGACGGAGAGTTCGCCGGAGCGATCGGAAGCGCGGGCGGAAACGCCATCCTGGCCTATGTCGCCAAGTCGCTGGTCGCAGCGGTCGACTGGAACATGCCGATGCAGGACGCGCTGGCCCAGCCCAATTTGGTCGCGCGCGGCAGCGGATTTGGCGGTGAAGTCACCAAATTCTCGCCGGGAATCCTGGCCGCGCTGGCGGCGCGCGGGATCGCGCTTCAGCCCGGTCAGGGCGAGGATAGCGGCGTCCATGGCGTGTTGATCCGCGGCGGTAAGGTCGATGGCGGCTTCGACCCGCGCCGCGAAGGGCGGGTCGTCATCATCCCCTAGCCGATTGCGTCGGCGATATTTTCGATGCCCTCGCGGGCCAGTCGTTCGGCAAGCCCTTTGGTAATCCGACGCACCAATCCGGGCCCTTCATAGACCAGGGCCGAATAGAGCTGGACCAGGCTGGCCCCAGCCCGGATCCGCGCCCACGCATCGTCCGCGCTGGCGATCCCGCCGACCGCAATCAACGGCAGATCTCCCCCGACGATGGAACGGAAAATCTTGAGTTGGCGAAGCGCAAGGTCGCCGAGCGGCAAGCCCGACAATCCGCCTTGTTCACCCGCATATCCCGACGCCATCGGCGGTCGCGAAATGGTCGTGTTGGCGACGATCAGCCCGTCAATGCGGTGATTCATGACTGCGCGCGCGATCCGTTCGTGGTCGCCATCTTCGAGGTCGGGAGCAACCTTCAGGAAGATCGGCGGGCCGCCGGTCGTGCGTACCTCGGCCACTGCTGCCAGCAACTCCGCGAGCTCTCCACCGGCCTGGAGGTTGCGCAGACCGGGTGTGTTTGGCGACGAGATGTTGATCGTCAAATAATCCGCGGCCGGTGCCATCGTCCTGACGCCAACGACATAATCGGCGATCCGGTCGGCGCTGTCCTTGTTGGCGCCGATATTCACGCCAATGACACCGCGATTGACCGCGACGACGGCGTCGCGGGTCAAGTTGCCGAGCCGCTCCAGCGCAGCCGCTTGCCCGTCGTTATTGAACCCCATCCGGTTGATCACGGCGCGGTCTTCTTCCAGCCTGAACAGTCTTGGCCGGGCATTGCCGGATTGCGGTTTCGGCGTCACCGTCCCGACCTCGACAAAGCCGAAGCCGAGGCCCAGCGCTTCGTCGGGCACCTCGGCATTCTTGTCGAACCCGGCCGCAAGCCCGACCGGATTGGGAAAACTCAATCCCGCCACTTGGCTCTTCAAGGTGGGTGTCGTCGGCGGTTCCGATTCGAATGCGGTTCCCGAGCGCAGCTTGAGCGCGGCGATCGTCATGCGGTGCGCGCGCTCGGCGTCGAGCCTGAAGATCAGCGGACGGATTGCGCGGTAAAGCCCCATGCGCCCGCCGTAACGACCCGCCGCGCGAAGAGCCAGACGGGACTTGATTTGTCGCCCGCCCCTCGCCAGATGTAATTAAGAACGATATAGTCTTATTTGAAATGCGACTCACCCACCTTGCCGATTATGCGGTCGTCATGATGACCGCTGCCGCGCGACGCCCTGTCGACGCGCGGTTGAGTGCGACCGAATTGTCCGAGGAGACCGGCGTGCCCTTGCCGACCGCGCAGAAATTGATGCAGCAACTGTCGCGCCACGGCTTGTTGGTCGGCCAGCGTGGTGCGGGCGGCGGCTATGCGCTCAGCCGCCCAGTGCCCGAGATCAGCCTGGCCGACATCATCGAAGCGGTCGAAGGGCCGATTGCGCTGACCCAGTGCAGCGACGGGCCGAGCGATTGTGCCTTGGATGCGCATTGCCGGGTCAAGCCGCACATGGGAATCGTCGGCGACAAGGTGCGCGGCGCGCTTCACGCCGTCTCGCTGTCGGAGCTTGCGCAATGACCGAAGCTGTCACCAACCGGCAGGCGCGCGATGCGATCGCCAAGGATTATGAGTGGGGCTTCAGCTCGGCCATCGAGCAGGAATTCGCGCCCAAGGGCCTCAATGAGGACACCGTCCGCTTCATCAGCGCCAAGAAGAACGAGCCGCAATGGATGCTCGACTGGCGCCTGAAGGCGTATCGCGCCTGGCTGGAGATGGAGGAGATCGACTGGGCCAAGCTCGACATTCCGGCGATCGATTACCAGGATGCTTATTATTATGCCGCGCCCAAGGCCAAGCCGAAGCTCGGCAGCCTGGACGAGGTCGATCCGGAAATCCTGCGCGTCTACGAAAAGCTGGGCATCCCGATCGAGGAGCAGAAAGTGCTTGCCGGGGTCGAAGGGGCGCGCAAGGTCGCGGTCGACGCGGTGTTCGACAGCGTCAGCGTCGCCACTACCTTCCGCGAGGAATTGCTGCGCGCCGGGGTGATTTTCCTGTCGATCTCCGAAGCGATCAAGGAATATCCCGACCTCATCAAAAAGTACCTCGGCTCGGTCGTTCCTCAGCGCGACAATCTGTTCGCCTGCCTCAACGCAGCGGTCTTCTCCGACGGCACCTTCGTCTACGTCCCCGAGGGCGTGCGCTGCCCGATGGAATTGAGCACCTATTTCCGCATCAATGCCGAGAATACCGGCCAGTTCGAGCGCACCTTGATCGTAGCCGAAAAGGGTAGCTACGTCAGCTATCTTGAAGGCTGCACCGCACCGATGCGCGACGAGAACCAACTGCACGCGGCGGTCGTGGAAATCTACGCGCACGAGGATGCCGAGGTAAAATATTCGACCGTCCAGAACTGGTATCCGGGCGATGCCGAGGGCAAGGGCGGCATCTTCAACTTCGTCACCAAGCGCGCGATGTGCGCGGGCGACCGAAGCAAGGTCAGCTGGACGCAGGTCGAGACCGGCAGCGCGATCACCTGGAAATATCCGTCGTGCATCCTGAAAGGTGCGGACAGCGTCGGCGAGTTCTATTCGGTCGCTTTGACCAACAATCGCCAGCAGGCCGATACCGGAACCAAGATGGTGCATATCGGATCGGGATCACGATCGACCATCGTGTCGAAGGGCATCAGCGCGGGGCATAGCAACAACACCTATCGTGGCCTCGTGAAGGTCATGCCGGGCGCGGAAAACGTCCGCAATTTCACGCAGTGCGATTCACTGCTGCTGGGCAGCGAATGCGGCGCGCATACCGTGCCCTATATCGAGGTCCGCAACCCGACCGCGCAGGTCGAGCATGAAGCGACCACCAGCAAGATCAGCGAAGACCAATTGTTTTACGCAATGGCGCGCGGGCTCGACGCCGAAAGCGCGGTCGCGCTGATCGTCAACGGCTTCGCGCGCGAAGTGCTCAAACAGCTGCCGATGGAATTTGCCGTCGAGGCGCAGAAATTGCTTGGAATCAGTTTGGAAGGAAGTGTCGGTTAACGTGCTCAAAATCTCGAACCTCCACGCGACCATCGCAGACAAATCGATCATCAACGGGCTCGACCTCGTTGTGCCGTCCGGCGAAGTGCACGCAATCATGGGGCCGAATGGCGCGGGCAAGTCGACGCTGGCTTATGTACTCGGTGGACGGCCCGGATATGACGTGACCGGCGGATCGGTCGACTTTGACGGGCAGGATTTGTTCGCAATGGAACCGCACGAACGCGCGGCGGCCGGCCTGTTTTTGGGCTTCCAATATCCGGTCGAGATTCCCGGCGTCAGCTATCTGCAATTTCTGCGCGAGAGCCTGAATGCGCAGCGCCGCTCGCGCGGTGAAGCGGACTTGTCGGGCGCCGAATTCATCCGGCTTGCCAAGGCCAAGGCCGCGCTGCTCGGCATGGATGCCGAAATGCTCAAGCGACCGGTCAACGTCGGTTTTTCGGGCGGCGAAAAGAAGCGCGCGGAAATGGTCCAGATGGGGATCATGGATCCCAAGCTTGCGATCCTCGACGAGACCGACAGCGGGCTGGACATCGATGCGTTGAAAGCGGTCGGCGCTGGGATCAATTCGATCATGCGCGCACCGGACAAATCGGTGCTGCTGATCACCCATTACCAGCGCCTGCTCGATTATGTGAAACCCGATCGCGTCCATGTCCTCAGCGCCGGCAAGATCGTCCGTTCGGGAGGCCCCGAACTGGCGCACGAGCTGGAACGTGAAGGCTACGCAGAGGTCGCCGCGTGAACGCACTGCCATCCCGCAAGGACGAAGCGTTCCGCTACTCCGACATCGCCGCACTGGGCGAGATTTGGGGCGCGTTGGCGACGCCGGAAAGCATGCAAATTGCTGCGCAGCAAAAGGTGCAGCAAATCTGGTTGCCGAGCGACAAAGAGATCGACGTTCGCCGCGTGGAAATGACGCTGGAAGCGGGCGCGTCCGCGCACATTTTCGTGCTTGCCACGGCATCGCGTTACGGGCGCATCGAAGTCGACGTGACGTTGCATGACGGCGCCGATTTTCAGTTCGATGCCGCGATCATCGGCGTTGGCGATGCGACGTTGGAAATCGTCACGACGGTGCGCCATGTCGAACCCAATGCGACTAGTCGCCAGACGGTGCGCAGTGTGCTGGGCGATACGGCGACGGGAAGCTATCTCGGCAAGGTCGCGGTGTCGCGCGATGCGCAGCACAGCGACAGCGTGCAGTCGGTCAAGGCAATGCTGCTCGATCGCGGCGCGACCGCGAACGCCAAGCCCGAACTGGAGATTTTCGCCGACGACGTGAAGTGCGCGCACGGCGCGACCGTCGGCGAACTAGACGCCGACCAGCTTTATTACGCCGCCGCGCGCGGGCTCGATCCGGCAGGCGCCAAGGCACTGCTGCTGGAAGGATTCATCGGCGGATTGTGGGATAGCGTGGACGGCGACGACCAAGGCATTGCGGCGCTGGCGCGGCACGCGCTGAAGGCCGTGACCGCGTGAACGTGCCGGTCGCCTTGACCAGCACGCTGGACGTGCGTGGCCAGTTTCCGGCGATTGTCGGCTGTCATTATCTGGACAGCGCCGCGACTGCGCAGAAACCGCAGGCAGTGATCGACGCGATCACCAACGCTTATGGCCGCGATTATGCGACCGTACACCGCGGCGTTTACGAACGGTCAGCGGCGATGACGCAAAGCTTCGAGGCGGCGCGCGAGGCGGCGGCAGCACTGATCGGAGGACAGGCCGACGAGACGATCTTTACGCGCGGCGCGACCGAGGCGATCAATCTGGTGGCCCGATGCTGGCCGCGCGGGAACCGTAATCGCGTTCTCCTGAGCCAGCTGGAACATCACAGCAATATCGTGCCGTGGCAGTTGGCGGGTTACGCGATCGATGTCGTCCCGCTGACCGCTGACGGCCGCATCGATCTTGACGCTGCGGCGCGGATGGCGAGCGAGGACCATGCCTTCCTGTCGTTCGCCCACGTTTCCAATGTGCTAGGATCGATGCTCGACGCGAAGCGCGCAGCCGGCATTGCGCATTCAGTCGGCGCCAAACTGCTACTCGACGGATGCCAGGCCGCCCCGCGCCTGCCCGTCGATGTCGCCGCGCTGGATTGCGACTTTTACGTGTTTTCGGGTCACAAATTATACGGCCCGACCGGCATCGGGATTCTGTGGGGGCGCAAAGAATTGCTCGCCGTCATGCCGCCTTATCAGGGCGGCGGAGCGATGATCGATAGGGTGAAGTTCGCCGAGAGCACTTTTCTCGATCCGCCCGCTCGGTTCGAGGCGGGAACCCCGCACATCGTCGGCGCGATCGGGCTTCACGCCGCGATCGATTGGACGCGCGCGATCGGGCTCGACGTGCTGCACGATCATGAAAGCGCGCTCGTCCGCGACTGCCGCGATGCGTTGCGCGATATCGGCGGCCTTCGGCTGTTCGGGCCCGACGATAGCGCCGGGATCGTCAGCTTCGCTTTGGACGGGGTTCATCCACACGACATCGGCACCATATTGGATGACGAAGGCGTTGCCGTGCGTGCGGGTCATCACTGCGCCCAGCCGCTGATGGATCATCTGGGCGTACCCGCAACGGCGCGCGCCAGTTTCGCGGCGCACAGCAATAAGAGCGATGTCGAGGCGCTGGTTCGCGGCCTCCACAAGGTAAAACGGATTTTCGGATGAACGAGGAAAAGAAGATCGAGGTCGAGGAAGTCGATGCGATGGAAACCCCGCCACGTGCACGGCTGTCTCCCGAAGTCGAGCGAAAGCGCGATTATCTGACCGGCTTCCTTGCCGAGAAGAAGCCCGAGCCCGATCCGGCTGCGCCCGGTGGCGAGCTGCAACTGGCCGTAGTCGATGCATTGAAGTCGATCTACGACCCGGAAATCCCGGTCGACATTTACGAACTCGGCCTGATCTACGACGTCGCGGTCGATGCCGATGGCGATGCGGTGGTGACGATGACGCTGACCACGCCGCACTGCCCGGTCGCCGAATCGATGCCCGCCGAGGTCGAGATGCGCGTCTTGTCAGTGCCCGGCATTCGCGACGCCGAAGTGAAACTGGTTTGGGACCCGCCCTGGGACCCGTCGAAGATGAGCGACGAAGCACGGCTCGAACTGGGGATGCTATGATGGTCGAGACCAAAACCCGCCAGCGCCCGGCCGCGATTAT
>JBDTMR010000007.1:0-21452 GCA_039934175.1 Sphingomicrobium sp. | reverse complement strand
GTTTTCCGGCGCGCTCGATCGTCCAAGCACCCTGCAAAGGAGATTGAAGACCATGTTAGTGAACACGAACCCGCGCCGCCGATTTGCCGGCAAAGCCTTGATCGTCGCCGGCCTCGCTCTGGCACTTCCGCTGACGGCCACCTGGGCCACCAAATATGTCGATGTCCCGGCACCGCCGGCACCGCCGGCACCGCCGGCACCGCCGGCACCGCCGGCACCACTTGCAGCCTCGCTAGCGCCGCATGCTCCGCTCGCGCCCGTCGCTCCCGCAGCACCGCACGCTGCACTGGCACCGCTCGCGGGCCTGGCCGCGCTTGCCCCAACCCCGCCGACCCCGCCTGCGCCTCCGCATGTTCCTGACCTGTCGATGATCACCAGCGACAGCGTGCAAATTCGCGGCAAGACCGTCCGCTGGGAAAAACTGACTCCCGCCCAGCGCGCCCAGATACGCGCCGAAATCGCCAAGGCGAAAAACGAGCTTCGCGAAAGTCATGCCGATGTCGACCGCGACATGGCCTCGGCGCGCGAAGAGATGGCGAAGTTCCGCAACGGCGATTTCAAGCGCGAAATGGCGGAGGCGCGCGTCGAAATGGCAAACGCGATGCGCGAAATCGATGCCAATGCCGCCGATATCCGCCGATCCGGCCAAAACCCGGAAAAGCTCAAGGCTGACATTCGTGCCTCGCTCCGCGATGTCGAAAATATGGACATCGACAAGATCGTCCGCGAAGCGCTGGCGTCGGTCGACGAAGACACGATCCGGGCCAGCCTGCGCGAAGCGGAAGAGGCCCTCGCCGAGGCCGAACGCAATCTCAATCGGGTCGAACGCGGAAAATAACAGTCCGAAGCGGCGGGAAGGGCCCAAATCGGTCCTTTGCGTGGCGGGGGCGTCCGTGGCAGAGGCAATGCCGTGGACGCCCCTTACGCCATTCTCGAACCGCTAGCGCCCGGCGTCGGCCGGTTGCTCGCGCGCAATCCGTCGCCTTACACCTACACTGGCACGCAGACTTATTTGGCTGGGCAGGACGAGATCATCATCGTCGATCCCGGTCCCGCGATGGACGATCATGTCGATGCCATCATCTCTGCCGTTGACGGCCGACCGATCCGCGCCATCGCCTGCACCCATACGCACCGCGATCATTCGCCCGCCGCCGCACCTCTCAAGCTGCGTACCGGCGCACCGATCATCGGCTGCGCACCGCTAAGCCTCGAAGCGGTCGGTCCGCGCGCCGATGCCGCCTTCGACGGCGATTATGTACCCGACCGGATCCTCCGAGACGGGGAGGGGATCGACTTTGCCGACGGGTCCCGCTTCGTCGCGGTCGCGACCCCGGGCCACACGTCGAACCATCTTTGCTATGCCTATCAAGGCAGCCTGTTCACCGGCGACCATGTCATGGGTTGGTCGACCACCGTCGTCGTTCCGCCGGACGGCGATATGGGTGATTTCATGGCCAGCCTCGAAAAGCTGCGCCAGCGCGAGGACAACGTCTTCTTCCCCGCCCACGGTCCTCCAATCACCAATCCCCAGCAATTGCTGCGCGGCCTGATCGGCCATCGGATGCAGCGCGACAGGCAGATCCTGCGGCTGGTTGGCGAAGGGTATGCCGAGGTGTCGGCCATCGTCGCCGCCGCTTATCCGGGTCTCGATCCGCGCCTCGTCCCGGCCGCCGGCGGCTCGGTCACTGCGCATTTGATGGACCTCGAACGGCGCGGGCTCGTTCAGCATGAGGAGGAACGATGGAGGGCGGCCTGAACATTTCGCGCAAGACGATCGGCCAGATCGTCGGTGCTATCCTGATCCTGGCGGTTATTGCGCTGTGGAGCTGGAAAGTCGCCGAAGACAAGCGCCGCGCCGAGGAAATCGCGACCACGCAGGGCATTGCCCGGGTCATCGCCACGACCTTCGCCGGCAAGACAGATCTGCGTGTCGCCGCCGTTAACGGAACCGTCGATGTGACCAGCGTCAACAATGGCGCAGTGTTCCAGTCGAAGCTGAACGGCACCTTGCCTTTCTCGGTCGACTATTTCGTCGACCTGTCCGGCCTGACGCTTGACGATGCCAAATATGATCCGCAGGCCAAGCGCTTGCTGGTGACGGTCCCCGATGTTCGCATTGCCGATCCGAATATCGACCTGACCAAAGGCAAGATGGGCAATATGCAGGGCTGGTGGGTTTCCCGGCAGGCCAGTCAGGCGCTGGTGACTCGATCGGTCAAGCTTGCCGACCAACAGGCCGAAGCGACCGCGAAGGAGCCGGAAAACCTCGCCAAAGCGCGCGAGGAAGGGCGCCAGCGGATCGCGAAACTGCTCGCACTGCCGCTCGAAGCATCGGGGATCGGCGATATCGACGTCGAGGTTCGCTATGCTGGCGAAGGCCGCAGGACCGACGAGCGCTGGGATGTCAGCCGCTCGGTAAAAGACGTATTGGACGAAGCGGCCGCGCGCCGCACGGGAGAGACGAAGTGACCGCACCGACTGCCAGCCTCAAGGGCCTCGACCTGCTCGCCGAGATCAAGCGGCTGAAGGAGGAGCGCAATGCCGTCATCCTCGCCCATTATTACCAGAAGCCTGAAATTCAGGACCTCGCCGATTTCGTCGGCGACAGTCTCGACCTGTCGCGCAAGGCGGCGGCGACCGATGCCGACGTCATCGCTTTTTGCGGCGTCCGCTTCATGGCCGAAACCGCGAAAATCCTCAGCCCGCAGAAGACCGTCATTCTGCCCGATATGGAGGCTGGCTGCAGCCTCGAGGACAGCTGCCCGCCCGATCAGTTTGCCGCCTTCCGCGCCAAGCATCCCGACCATATTGCGCTGACCTACATCAATTGCTCGGCCGAGGTGAAAGCGCTTTCCGACATCATCGTGACCTCGTCGTCAGCCGAAGCAATCCTCGACCAAATCCCGCGCGACCAGAAGATCATCTTCGGTCCGGATCGCCATCTCGGCGGCTATCTCGCCCGCAAGTTCGATCGCGACATGCTGCTGTGGCCGGGTATCTGCATCGTCCACCAGGCGTTTAGCGAAACCGAATTGCTCAAACTTAAGGCGCAATATCCCGGTGCCCCGGTCGCGGCGCATCCCGAATGCCCGCCGCACATCATCGATCATGCCGACATGGTCGGGTCGACCAGCGCGATCCTGAAATTCTGCATCGAAAGCGACGCCGACACCATCCTCGTCGCGACCGAGCCGCACATCATCCACCAGATGGAAAAGGCAGCGCCCGGCAAGACCTTCATCGGCGTTCCCGGCGGGGACGGCAATTGCAACTGCAACATGTGCCCGTACATGGCGCTCAACACGCTCGAAAAGCTCTACGTCGCACTTCGCGATCTCAAGCCGCAGATCGAAATGACGACCGAGTTGATGGACGCCGCCCGCTTGCCGCTCCAGCGCATGCTCGACATGGCCGGGCATACCGTCGGGAAAGGGGATGTTGGCAGACCGATCCTTCGGAACGACGATTGATTCGAAAGCCGCTGTTAACAATTTATTTACTCGCCGAAAATTAATACAGGTTTCTAACAGCGGATACGACCTGCATTCGGCGAGACGAACGAAATGAACGTGCCTCTTCCCAACTCGCGATCGACTTTCGATCGGCCCGATCGGCGCGCGGTCGAGTTGTTGGCGCGCGTCGTGATGGATGACGGAAGCTGCGCCGAAGCGACCTTGCTCGACCTGTCCTACAACGGCTGCGCGATCGCATGCGATCTCGATCTGCAAATTGGCATGTTGTTGACGCTGCAGGTCGCAGAACTCGGCAATATCAAGGCACACGTCCGATGGGCGTCGGACGGCAAGCTGGGGCTGTTTTTCAGCAAAGTTCCCGAAGCCAGCAACCTTCGCCCACGGGCTCACGATCGGTTGGCGATCGACGCCGAAGTGACCATTCGCCGCCGCGGCCGCGCCGGTTTCACGACGTCTATCCGCGACATGTCGCCAATCGGCTGCCGGATCGATTTCGTCGAACGTCCTCGGGTTGGCGAAAAAGTATGGATCAAATTCCCCGGCTTCGAATCGATCGACGCATTCGTCCGCTGGACCGAATCCTATGTCGGCGGGATCGAATTCGTCCGCCCGATCTATCCTTCTGTCTTTGACCTTTTGCTGCTTCGACTTACCGGCACGACAATCCGACTAGACGACGAGTAGTCCGCTCTGCGATTGAAGCGGGATCACTGCGCCTTGCGCTCCGCGATAGAGCGCCGCACTTCGCTTTCCAGCACCGGCAACGGCACTGCGCCCAGCCCGAGGATGGTCGAGTGGAATTTCTTAATGTCGAATTTCGGGCCTAATTCGCGCTCCGCCTCGGCGCGCAGGCGAAGGATTGTCATCAATCCAAGCTTGTAGCTTAGTGCCTGGCCCGGCCAGCTGATGTAACGATCGACTTCGGTGCCGACTTCGTGCGCTGATAGTGCGGTATGGTTCGACAGGTAATCGACCGCCTGTTGTCGTGACCAGCCATAGCGATGGACACCGGTGTCGATCACCAGCCGCGCTGCGCGCCACATCTCGTAACTCAATTGCCCGAACTTCTCATAGGGCGTGCGATAGATGCCCATCTCATTGCCAAGATATTCGGTGTACAGCCCCCAGCCCTCGCCATAGCCGGAGAAATACAGCCGCTGGCGGAAGCGGGGCAGGGACTGGCCTTCTTCGGCGAGGGCTGCCTGGAAGCTATGGCCCGGCGCGCATTCGTGCATCGTCAGCGCGGGAATATTGTACAGCTGGCGACTTGGCAGATTGTAAGTATTCATCTGGCAAGACGACAGCCCGCCGCGCCCCGCCGTATAGAACGGCGCAAGCGCGTCCGGCACCGGAATGATGGTGAACCGGCGACGCGGCAGGACCGCGAAATAATCAGCCAATCTGCCATCGACGCGCTTGGCGACATAGGATGAGACGCCAAGCAGTTCGTCCGGGGTCTTGGCGATGAATTGCGGGTCGCTTTTCAGGAATTTCAGGAATTCTGCCATGCTTCCGGCAAAGCCCGCTTCGCCCTTCACTTTTTCCATCGCCGCGCCGATCCGGGCGACTTCCGAGAGGCCGATCTGGTGGATGTCCTCCGGGCTGGTGTCGAGCGTGACATATTCGCGAACCTGCGCGCGGTAGAAGGCGTCGCCATCGGGCAGGTCGCGCGCCGCCAGCGACTTGCGCGCGCCAGGCACATATTCCCGCGTCCAGAAGACGAGCAGCTTGGCATAGGCCGGGATCACCGCTTGCTCGATTGCCGCCTTGCCCTCGCCGCGAAGCCGCTCCTGGTCGGCGACAGGCATCGTCGCTGGCATGGTTTCGAACGCCTTGAAAAACGCATTCTGGTCGGGTGCGACGGTGAAATTGGCGATCGAACTTTCGCGCCCCTGCAACGTGACCTGAGGCGGCGTGAAGCCGCGTTTCAGCCCGTTGCGCATTTCGATGATCTCTTCGCCAAAGAAACGCGGAAGATCGCGCATCCGGGCGATGTACCGTTCGTAAGCGTTGACATTGTCCAGCGGTCCGCGCTCGTCGAGGTAGGTCCAGAAATTGCTGTCCGAATTGACCGGCATTTCCCACGTTCGGAATTTCGCAGACGCAATCTGGTTTTCCAGCTCGGTGCGAAGCACGGCGGCATTGATGCGCTCGGCGGGCGAGAGGCTGTCGACGGGGATCGCATTCAGTTGCTTCAGCAAATCGGCGCGGTGCGCAGCGCGACGCAATTCGTTGGCGGCGTCGGCGCGGGGCAGATATCCGGCCTGCTCCGCGTCGCCGTCGTCGCCCCAGATCGAGCCATATTCCTTTGCGGTCCAATTCGCGTAACCATCGTAAAGCGCCTTCAACGGGGCATCGCCCGCCATCGGAACCTCGGCTGTGGCAACGGTGGTTGCCGGCGCACGTTGCGCGGCAAGCGAGGCGGTCAGAGCGGCAAGGCAGGCGAAGAGCGCGAGGCGCGACAGGGTGATCGTCATGGTGCGCAGCCTAGCGCCATTCGACCGCGCCGCAATCCGCCCTTCGTCGAACCGCCGGTTGACGGCAAGGAGCAAGGCCCACACCATGAGCGCAAACGTCCCGGAGAGATGATGTGCGCCTGATTTTTGCTGCTGCTGCCATTGCGATGTCCGCACCGGCCTTTGCCGTTCCGCCGTCCAGCGACGACGCCTATGGCTGGCTCGAGGAAATCGAAGGCGCCAAACCACTCGACACCGTGCGAAAATGGAATGCGGCGACCGAGCGCACGATTACGGCACTGCCGGGCTATGAACGCCATCGCCAACGCGCGCTCGCCTTGCTCAACGATCCGGGCCAGATCGCGATGCCCGCCGCAATCATCGGCGACAAGGTCCTCAACCATTGGGTCGACGCCGATCACAAACGCGGGTTGTGGCGCATCGCTTCTCTCGATTCCTATCTTTCGGGGAAACCGGAGTGGAAGACATTGATCGACGTCGACGCGCTCGGCCAGCAGGAAGGCAAGAGCTGGGTCTGGCACGGGGCGAGTTGCCTTGCCCCGACGTACCGGCGCTGCCTCGTATCGCTGTCGCCAGGTGGCACCGATGCCGACGTCGTTCGCGAATTCGACCTTCCCGACGGCAAGTTCATCGACAACGGCTTTGTCATTCCCGAAGGCAAGAACAGCGCCGCCTGGCTCGACGAAAACACGTTGCTCGTCGCCCGGGTCGAAGGGGAGGGCACCGCCACCCGGTCAGGCTATCCCCGGTTCGTTCGCAAATGGGTGCGAGGCACGTCGTGGAGCGCGGCCACGACAGTGCTTGAGGGCGAGGAAAAGGATATCTCGGTCTCGGCAATTTCGGTGATGGACGGTGACGACCGGCGCACGTTCCTGGTTCGCGGCATCGGTTTTTTTACGTCGCAGATTTCGGTGCTCGACACCGACGGGAAGGCGATCCGCCTGCCGATCCCCGAAACCGCCTCGTTCGAAACGCTGATCGGGGGCCGGGTGATTGTCAGCCTGGTCGACCCGCTCGGCGACTTCCCCGCCGGCTCATTGGTGGCGTGGAATCTGGACGATGTGCTCGCTGGTCGGACTGCGTCGCCCGAACTGGTGATGAAACCGACCGCGTCGCAGTCGATCGAGGAAGTCGCTTCCTCGGACAACATCTTGTGGGTCAAGGCGCTCGACGACGTGTCGGGCAAGCTGTTTGCCCTGTCGCGCGGCGATGACGGTCGTTGGTCGTCGCGACCGATGCCGCTTCCGGCGAATGCAACGCTGCACCTTACTGGCACCGCGGACAGACGGGATCTCGCGTTCGCAACGGTCGAAGGGATGCTAACCCCGACCAGCCTCGTCGCAATCACACCAACAACGCCGATGCGCACCATCGAGTCGCTGGACGCCCAGTTCGACGCATCGAAATTCACCGTCGACCAGCGTTTCGCGGTATCGAAGGACGGCACGCGGATTCCTTATTTCCTCGTTCGCCGACACGATGTGACGAAGCCGACCGGCGCTTTGATCCATGCTTATGGCGGTTTCCGGAGTGCGCAGACGCCGGGCTACCTGACCGGCCAACCCTATCGCGCCGGACCGCTCGGCCTGTTCCTCGCCGAGCAAGGCGATGCCTACGTCCTCGCCAATATTCGCGGCGGCGGGGAATATGGCCCGGGCTGGCACAAGGCGGCGCTTCGCGAGAAACGCCAGAACGCGTTCGACGATCTCGAAGCGGTCGCGCGCGACCTCATCCGGACCGGCGTCGCGCGCAAGGATGGCGTTGCGATTTCGGGTCGGTCGAACGGCGGCGTCCTCACCGGCGCAGCGATCACCCAGCATCCCGATCTCTATCGGGCCGCGATCATCGGCTCACCGCTGTTCGACATGAAACGCTACTCGCATCTATCGGCCGGGGCGTCGTGGATCGACGAATATGGCGACCCCGATGCGCCCGCCGACTGGGCCTTCATGAAGCTCTATTCGCCCTACCAGAACATCCGGGCCAACGTTCGTTATCCGGCGACCTTCTTCTATCTCTCGACCAAGGACGACCGGGTGCACCCGGGTCATGCGCGCAAGGGCGCGGCCAAACTCAAGGCGACCGGAAGCACGGTCTATTACCATGAATATCTCGAGGGCGGCCATTCGGTCGGCGCCGACCGCGAGGAAGATGCCCGCCGTGCCGCCTTGCTGTGGGGATTCCTCGAACTCGAACTGAAGCCCAAGGTGATTAAGGCAAGGCGCCCCGTTCATTGACCGCTCATCCGCAGCGATGCACGGGGGCGCCATGTCCCTGCGTCCCCTAGCAATCATTCCGGCGCTGTTCCTCGCTGCCGCCAGCCCGGCCCAGCGCGGCGAAAGCGATGCGCTCGTCTCGCCGCAATCGACGATCAGCAAGGCTGACTTCTTCAAATCCGGAATTGCGCCTGCCCGCGTTCCCGCCCGCTACGACGTCACCATCGTCTATTTCTTCGATTATCAGTGCCCGCAGTGCCGCCGCTTCACGCCGGACGTGGAAAGCGTGATGCGCGAAGATACCCGCGTCCGCTGGATCTACCGCGACATTCCCAGCATTTCGCCCAAATCGCGCGATGCCGCGCGGGTCGCGATTGCCGCCTCGTTCCAGAACCGCCATCACGCGTTTCACCATGCGTTGATGATCAGCAAAGGCCGGATGACGGATGCAACGATCCGCGCCGCCGCTGCCCGCGCAAAGGTCGACTGGCCGCGATTGCAGCGCGACCTCAAAGTGCGCGGCAAGCAGATCGATGCGCTGATCGACCATAATATGGCGCTTGCCGACACCGCTGGAATCGTCGGCACGCCTGCTTTCATCGTCGGCGAAACGATGGCCGACGGCGCGCTCGACTATCGCAATCTCAAGCTCGAAATCGCCGACGCCCGAAAAGCTGCGCGGCGCTAGCGCTTCATTATTTCCGTCTGCAACGCCGCGACCTCTCGCTTGCCGATCTCGTTCAGGTAGGGCGTCAGCGCCTTCCACCGCAGGACGACGGTATCGCCGCAAGCCATGACGATGCGCGGCAGGCTGGGGGTGAAAGCGATCCCCATGTCGGAAAGTGCGAGATCCCACGAGGTTGCGGTTTCGACGGCCGGGCGGCAATCCTCCTGCATCTCGGTAAAGTCGATCCTTCCGACGACATCGCGAAGCAGCGCCGTCCCGAGCGAATCGATAGTCGCATTACCGTCGACCTCCTCGCGGCGCACGGCGGCGGACGCAAACCAGTCATACAGGTTGACGATCGCGCCTGTGCGGCGGTCGAACAGGATCGCGGTGTTGCTTTGATTGGGGTGCGCGCCGCCGCAAAAACTGTCGTTGGAATGGTCAACCGATAACCACTTGGCGGTGACGAGCTTCGTTGTGATCGCTTCGTCAAAATCACCGCCAAAGGCGTGCGCATTGCGCAGGCACCATTGCCAACCTTCGCCAGGTTTTTCGAACGGCTCGCGTAGCCGCCGGTTGATCGCCTCGATCGCGGAACCTTCGCCTTTTAACTGGAAGCTTTCTATCGAAATGCTGTCGTCGGGAAAGGCGAGGGACCAATGTTCGATGGCGAAGCCACCCACGTGTCCGGCGAAGTTGAGAATTCGGGTCGCTGCGAATATCGGCTCGATGAAGGCAAGGCTCCCGCAGGCCGTTGCGAACTCCTGGTCGGTGGCAAAGGGCAACCGGGTAAGCCGGATCGGCATCGTCTGGTCGTTCCCGGCCCAGATGCCCTCGGCGCGGTTTCCCGACACCGCTTTCATGTTCCAGCGCGCGATGCCCTTTGTATCCGCCCACCCCTCGGTGAGTTCACCCGGCGTCTTGTCGTCGGGGACCAGCGGGATCATTCGCAGGTGCTTCAGGTAAAAATACTTCCCTTCGGACGAATATTCGCCGGCATCGAAGCAGGCGCGAACCGGCAAGGTTCCGATCGTCCCCTGCCAAACGCCGTGCATCCCCTTCAGGTCGCTCGCTGCTGCGGCGGGCCGGGCAATCAATAACGCTGCCAGCAGGGCCAGCAGCCGCGTCATTCCATTGGCCGCACCGCCGCCTCGACCACGCCCGTCTCGGGGTGATGCTTGTCGAGGTGCCGGCGGATGATCCGCAAATTGCGCGTGTTCGAACGGAAGAAGAAATCGGGCACCGCGCCGACGAACGGGATCAGGCCGAGCAGCCAGTCGACTCCGATGTTGCTCGCCATCCGCGCCATCGTCCATTTCGACATGCCCAGGTTGCGCGCTTCCCACGCCAGATAGCTGCCGATGATGGCAGCGACCGTCGGGCCGACGACCGGTACGAAATCCATGATCACGTCCAGCCCGACTTTCCGGTTGGTGCCGGGAATGTCGATCAACCGTTCCATGATGGCTTCCAGTGCCTCGACCCGCTGGCGAACGTCCTTGGGCGCATTCGAAAGGTTCGGCATCGGCAGGCGGCGGCTCATTTTCTCGACCATCATTGACCTTCCCGGCGGAGGTTGCGTGTCAGGCCGATCAACGGATGACGCGCCGCCTTGTTCTCGGAGAATCCACTTAATCGGCTTGCCGCCAGCGACCAGCGGACCGGTGCGGACAAGGCAATGAATGCCTGCCTTTCGTCGAGTAACCGGGCCGCTTCAGCAAGCAAGGCGGCGCGCTGGACGCCGACTGTCGCGGCGCGGGCCGATTTCATCAATTCGTCGGCCTCGGGCGAACAGACGGCAACCTCGTCGCAGCGAAATCGGCGGACGAACCATGCCGGCGATGTCGTCGGTGCGACCGCATCGATCAGCAGGAAATCGGCGGGCTCGCCCTTGCCGGCCCGCTTCACCGCCAGACCCAGCGCCCCCCAGTCGGCCTGTAATCGCGCCAGCAGCAGGTCGGCGCCCGGACCTTCGGGAAGGCGGATGGCGATGGTCGGCCGTTCGTTCTTGCCAAACAGGCGCGTAGCCTCGTCGGTCAGGATGCGCAGTCGGTCGGCAGGACTGGCCCCGAGCTGAGCGGGCTGGAGTTGCGGCGGCAATCCGTCCAGTCCGGCCTGCAGGATGGTCGCCCGCGCGGTCAGTCCTGAAACGCCGATCGCGGCGACCAGTGCATCGCGATCGATTGCGCGGTTCAGCAAGCGACGCACATCGCGGTCGCTGGCCGGGCCCTTGGCGCGCGCCGGAACCAGTCCGAACAGACCGATCACCGGGTCGAAACGAAGCGCGCCGCGAGGCAATTTTGCAGCTTTTGCCAGCGGAAGGTCGGCATTGGTGCCGCCCAGCACCAGATCACGTTCGCCGCGCACGAACAGGTCGATCGCCTTCGCCGCCCCCGCGGAATCCAACTGCGCCCGGTCAACCACGTCGGGCCCGTCGATCACGACCTGGCGATGGATTAGCGTCGCGATTCCCTTTCGTGCGGCACGCTCCTTGTCGACCATGAACGGGCCAGCCCCGACCCCTCCTTTGAGCACCCCCATTTCGGGCTGGGCGAGTATTTGCAGCAAGTTGGGGCGAGGCGCGGTCAACCTAATTTCGATCACCCGGTCGGTCATCGCCACCACCTCGGCAATTGCGCCCAGCGTATCCTTCAACTCGTTGCGACTGCCCGACCGGATCTGACGATTGAGCGAACGCGCGACATCGCGGGCCGTGACCTTGCGACCGTCGGCCCATTTCTCCTTCGCCAAGCGGAAAATATAGCTCATTCCGTCGTCGCTGACGTTCCAGCGCTCGGCCAAGCCAGGCTCGATCTCGCCGCGCGCATCGAACCGGACCAGACCTTGGGCCATCGCGCCCATCGCAAGCGCCTGGGCATTCGACAGTGGCCCATTGGCAGGGTCGACGAGTCGCGGCTGGGCGCTGTCGATGGTGACGACGGCGACCGGTTCGGGTTCGCGCTTGCCGCAACCCGACAATGCCAGCGCCGCAGCGCCGGCCAGCCCGATCAAGACGCGGAAGGAAGCAGCGGCCATGGTCACAGTCCTAGCGTTCTGCCACGGTTCATCAAGCATCTGGATATGAAAGCTGAACTGTTTTACATATGTAAGGCAGTGAAGTTTCGGTGGGCGGAAAAGCGAGTACATGAGCGAGGGCGACATCATCTGGCAGCGTGACGGTCGAAATGTCGAGGATTTGCCCGATCCGTTCGGCGGTTCGAGCCTGCCGCCGTCGGACGATATCACCGCTTCTCGTCCACGCCGCCGCACGTGGCGTTACATCTCTTACGGTGTCGCTGCGCTCTCTCTGGTCACCTTGCTCTGGTTGATTTTCACCGCGCCGCTCGGCCGCGCGCTCGAACCGCTGAAAGATCCCGCAATGCTGCTCGTCAGCAGTGAAGGCCAGCCGATCGCCCGGCGCGGCGCGATCAAGGACGAGCCGGTCGAGGTCGCCAGGCTCGATCCGCTGACGCCCAAGGCATTCATCGCGATCGAGGATCGCCGCTTCCGCTCCCACTGGGGGGTGGATCCGCGCGCCATTGGGCGGGCGATGTGGACCAATATGCGCGCCGGTGGCGTTCGCCAGGGCGGCAGCACGCTGACCCAGCAACTCGCCAAGACCAGTTTCCTGTCTTCCGATCGCTCGATCAAGCGCAAGGCGCAGGAGGTCATCATCGCCTTCTGGCTCGAAGGCTGGTTGACCAAGGACGAAATTCTCTCGCGCTATCTCTCGTCGGTCTATTTCGGCGATGGCGTCTACGGACTGCGCGCCGCGGCGCGTCATTATTTCGACCGCCGCCCGGAAAATCTGTCGCTCGCCCAGTCCGCCATGCTTGCCGGCATGGTCCAAGCGCCCTCGCGTCTCGCCCCGACCCGCAATTTGAAGGGCGCGCAGAAGCGCAGCCGTCTCGTTCTCCAGACGATGGCTGACACCGGAATCATCACGCAGGCACGCGCGACTGCAACCCGCTCCGCTGTCCCCGTCGCCCGAATCCAGAAAATCCCGACCGGCACCTATTTTGCCGATTGGGTTGCGCCTGCCGCAAGCCAGAAATTCGAAGCCGATTTCGGCGAAGTCAAAGTTCCGACCACGCTTGATGCCGACCTCCAGCGCATTGCCGTTCGCGCGGTTTCGAACGCCGCGATCGGCGACGCCCAGGCCGCGCTGGTCGCGATGCGTCCCGATGGTCGGGTCGTCGCGATGGTCGGGGGCAAGAGCTACAAGACCTCGCCGTTCAATCGCGCCACCCAGGCCCGCCGCCAGCCGGGCAGCGCCTTCAAGCTGTTCGTGTATCTCGCCGCCCTTCGCGCCGGCTATAAACCCGACGACATGATCGAGGACTCCCCGATTACCGTCGACGGCTGGTCGCCCGCCAATAGCGACGGCATTTATCGCGGCTCGATCACCTTGCGAGAGGCGTTTTCGCGCTCCAGCAACGCTGCTGCGGTGCGTCTTTCGGAACGAGTCGGGCGCGAAAATGTCCTGCGTGCCGCGCGTGAACTCGGGATTCGATCTCCCTTGCCCGATTCGCCCAGCGTCGCGCTCGGCACTGCGGGTGTCAGCCTGATCGAGCTGACCTCGGCCTATGCCGCCATTGCCGGTGGCCGCTATCCGGTGCGCCCCGTCGGCCTCAAACCCGAAGACCCCGACGATGCCAGCTTCGGCAATTTCTTCCAGCGAGGTGGAATGCTCGATCGCAATCGCGACTGGGCACCGATGCTCGACCTGCTGTGGAATGCCACCAACCAGGGAACCGGCCGCCGCGCCGCGCTCGGCATTCCGACCTATGGCAAGACCGGCACCACGCAGAACAACCGCGATGCCTTGTTCATAGGCTTTGCCGGCGATCTGGTGGTCGGCGTATGGGTCGGGCGTGACGACGACAAGTCGCTCGGCAAGGTTACCGGTGGGACGGCGGCGGCCCAGCTGTGGCGCAGCTTCATGGCCAGCGCAGTTGCAGTCGACGGCCGTCGTGGTCCCGAATTACCGTTCCGTCCGCGCGTCGCCTTGCCGCCCAAACCCGATTCGCAAAGCCCGCTTCCGCCAGAATGGAGCGAACCAAGTCGTGCGCTCCGCGAGATCGGCCGCGCCCTTGAGGAATTGTTCAAGGACTGAGCGCGCAAAAAAATGGTGGTTAACGGCACGTAAGGCCGCCGTTTTAAACTTTTCTCAATCTCTTCAGGCGAAATGGGGTCTAACCCAAGCGCCAAAAAAAAGGTGTCTCGGGTGGGGAGTGGACCCCGATTGATGGAACCTAGGAGACCAGACATGGCGAAATTCATTAAGCTGATTCGTAATAACGAAGGTGCCACCGCGATTGAATACGGCCTCATCGCCGCGCTCATCGCCGTTGCCGCGATCACCGCGATGACCAGCATCGGCACGAAGCTGGGCGGCACTTTCAACAACGTCTCGAACAAGCTCTAAGCTTTTTTCGAACGTTACGAACGGCTGGCGGCGGTACCGAAAGGTGCCGCCGCCTTTCGTTTGTCTGGCGATGATCGTCCCGCGGGCGTCTGACAGCGATCATGCTAGTAAACATGTCCTTGGATAACGATCTCGCGTTCGGCTGACGGACGGCAATCCTGCTGCTTGGCGAATGCCGGTAAGCAACCGCGTCCGTCAATAAGTGGGCAGCGCCTGGCGCACCTCTCCCCAATCGGCCAACGCGCGCGACGCCGCCCGGCGGGTCAGCGTATCGACCTCGTTGATGGTGAACATGTTGGCGCCGGTCATGTCATCAAGCTCGTTCCAGTGGATCGGTGCCGCGACCGGTGCGCCTTCGCGGGCGCGCACGCTATACGGCATGACGGCGGTCGCCCCGCGCTGGTTGCGAAGCCAGTCGAGGAAAATCCGGCCCTTGCGCTCCTTCTTGCGGATATTGGCGGTAAACATGTCGGGCATATCCGCAGCGACTGCCCGGCTGAACCGTTCGGCAAAATCCCTGACCGCCGGCCAATTTGCCGACTGGTCGAGCGGGACGATGACATGAATGCCCTTGCCGCCTGACAGCATGGCAAATGAGACAAGACCAAGGTCGGCGAGCAGCCGGCGCAATTCGCGCGCCGCTCGCTTGACGGCGCCCCAGTCCAGCCCTTCGTCGGGATCGAGGTCGAACACCATTCGGTCGGGCTTTTCCAACGGCTTGATCCGGCTTCCCCAGCCGTGAAATTCGATCGTCCCCATCTGCACGCAGCCGAGCAACCCGGCGCCCTCGTCGAACCACAGATAATCTTCGCTGGATCCGTCCTTCTCCTTGATCGGGACATGCTTGACCGACGGGCCAAGGCCGCCCGTGTCGTGCTTCTGGAAGAAGCATTGCTTGCCGCGTCCCTGCGGGCAACGGACCAGCGTCATCGGCCGCCGTGCGCCGTCGCGAAGGAACAGCGGCGCGATCGCGGCATAATAATCAGCCAAGTCGCCCTTGGTCAGCTTGCTTTCGGGAAAGATCACTCGATCCGCGCTGCTGATCGCGACTCCAAAGCGGTCGGAAACGCGCGCCTTGTCAGCCAGTTTTGTGGCGGTTTCGCGCTGCACGGTTGCCGCGGGCTTGTCCTCGCGCAGGCCCAGGAAGCTGGGATGGCGCAGCGTCCCTTTGGGGGTGAACTCGGTAAAGGCGATTTCCGCCACCATCGTCGGCTTCACCCAATGCGCGCCCTTGGCGTCGGCGCGGGCAATCTCCACCGCAGCGCTCTGCGTCTCGATCTTCTCCAGCCTGGCAAGGATGTCGTCGATCAGGTCCATCGTGAATCCGGTCCCGACCTTGCCGGCATATTTCAGTCCGCCGCCATTCCGCGTCGCCAGGATCAGCGATCGAAAACCGCGCTTGCGTTCGCTCGTCGTCCAGCCGACGATAACGAATTCCTGCCGGTTGGTGCATTTGATCTTCAGCCAGTTGCGCCCGCGCCTTCCGCTGTAAGGGGCTGAGGCCTTCTTGGAGATGATCCCTTCTCCGCCCTGCTTGCAGATTGCAGCGAACATTTCCTCGCCTTTCGCCAGGACATGTTCGGCATATCGAATCGGCGCCGCCGCGCCCTTCAATAACGCCGCAAGTCGCGCCTTGCGCTCGATATTGGGCAGCGCGCGAATATCCTTGCCGCGATCCACCAACAGGTCGAAGGCGAAGAAGTCGAGAACCGCCGAGCCGTCTTCCTTCAGGCTTCGCTGGAGCAAGGCGAAATCGGGTTTTCCGTTCGCGTCCAGCGCCACGGCTTCGCCATCGATCAGGCATCCGGCCGGAAGCTGGGTGATGGCCGCCGCGACGATCCCGGCGAACCGGTCCGACCAGTCCTTGCCATTGCGCGTCCACGCCGTCGCGCCATTGGTGGCGGTGGCCAACAGCAGGCGATAACCGTCATATTTATATTCGTGGATCCACTCGCTTCCGGTCGGCACCGCGTCGACCAGTGTCGCAAGCTGGAGCGGCATGAATTTCGGCGCGGGAGTCGGTTTGCCATTTCGACCTTTCGATGCCTTGACCTTCTTGCCGGAATCGATTTCGGCCATGGTCCGTCCGCTATCTACGCTCGTCAGGCAGCGGGCGACCAAATCGTCCGACCCGCCGGCGAAGCCATCGTTGACCTTCTTGAGCATCCACGGTTGCTGCTTTTCGCCCGGGCGGCCTTTCAATCGAAACATTACCCAGTCGCCTTTCATCCGCTCACCGTCGAGGCGGAAGTGGAGGTGACCCTCCTCGATCGTCTTCAACGGGTCCTTGCCGGGTTCCGGGGTCCAGGTTCCGCGATCCCACAGCATCACCGTTCCGCCGCCATATTCGCCGTCTGGGATGGTCCCTTCGAAATCGGCATAGTCGATGGGGTGATCTTCGGTCCGCACCGCCAGTCTCTTGTCGTCCGGATCCAGGCTTGGCCCTTTCGGCACCGCCCAGCTTTTCAGCACGCCGTCAAGTTCAAGGCGGAAGTCCCAGTGCAGTCGCGACGCTTCATGCTTCTGCACGACGAAGCGATGCCCGTCTTTCGACGCCTTGCGCCCCTTCGGCTCGGCGGTCTTCGAAAAGTCGCGCTTGGCATTGTAGGTATCGATATCCAGGTTCCGCGCCATTGGTTCAGGCCCGCTTGCGCGCTGGCGCCTTCCTGGGCGCGGCGTTCGCGGTCGGGGTCTTCTTCGCCGGCGCCTTCTTGGTCGCCGCAACGCGTCCACCGCTTTCCAGGCTCTTCTTCAACGCAGCCATCAGGTCGACGACGTTCGATCCCTTGCTGGGCGCGTCGCTCGACTTGTCCTGAATAACGCGCTTGCCTTTCTTGCGGATTTTCTCCTCGATCAGGCCGCGCAGCGCGTCGATATAGCGATTTTCGAATTCCGCCGCGTCGAAGTCTCCGGCCTTCTTCTCGATCAGGCTTTCGGCCATTTCCAGCAGGTCGGCATCGGGCTTGGCATCGTCGATGTCGCGAAAATAGCTGCCGGCGCGGTGAACTTCGTCGGCATAGCGCAGCGTTTCTAGCACCAGGCCGCGCCCGCATGGTTTCAGGCTGACGACATATTCCTGTCCACGCATCGCCAGCTGGCCAATCCCGACTTTCTTCGTTTTCTTCAGCGCCTCGCGCAGCACGACGAAGGCTTCCTCGGCCAGATCGTCAGCGGGAACGACGTAATAAGGCTTGTCGAAATAGATCGGGTCGATGTCACCAAGATCGACGAACTGGGTCAACTCGAGCGTCTTTCGGCTCTCCAGCTTGACCTTTTCGATCTCCTCGGGGTCGAGCAGGACATATTCGCCCTTGTCGACCTCGAACCCCTTCAGGATATCGTCGCGATCGACCGGACCGATCCCCGGCACGACCTTTTCGTAGCGGACGCGCTGGCCCGACGGTTCGTGGATCTGATGGAAGGCGATCGACTTGCCGGCCTTGGTCGCCGGGAAAATCTCGACCGGAATGGCCACCAGCGAAAGCTTGATCTGGCCGCGCCAGGAGGGTCGTGCGGGCATCGACGTTGGTTCCCTGATCTAGTCTGACCCGGGTCAATCGTTCCAGTCGCTGACTCGTTCCGCTACGGCGGGTGTCGCAACGAAAAAGGGCGCCCCGAAGAGCGCCCTTTGAAGGAATGGTGGAGCCGAGGGGGATCGAACCCCTGACCTCTGCAATGCCATTGCAGCGCTCTCCCAGCTGAGCTACGGCCCCATCGTCCGGCGCGCCCTTTAGCGATGATTGTCGGGGCTGCAAACCTCAAAAATCATGACCGGCGGCACGCCAGCTTAATTGTTGTCGTCTTTGTCGTCCGACTTGGTCACGCCAAGGTCGTCGTCGCCGGTCGACAGATCGACTTCGTCGTCCGCGCTGGGCTCTTCGTCCTCGTCGATTTCCAGATCCTCGGCGCCAAGGTCGCTGTCGGCCTTCTCTTTTTCCTTGCTCGTCTCGTTATTCTCGAAGGGCAGCGGCTGCTTCGACTTCAGGACGGGTTCGGGGCTCCATTCGGTGCCGCATTCGATGCAGGTTACCGGGTCTTCCTTGCCCAAATCGTAAAAACGGGTCGCGCATTTGGGACAAGTGCGCTTGCTGCCCCATTCGGCCTTCACCATGGTGAATACTCCAGTCAGGTAAATCTGTGATTTGCTGCCGCGCCTGGCGGCGTGCAGCCGTTCGGCGGGCGCCTTGCCATAGCGCAGGCACGCTGTCAAAGCGGCGCTTCATGTCCAGCCCCGCGCTTCCCATCGTGATTGCCGTCGACGGCCCCGCTGCCAGCGGCAAGGGAACCATCGCCCGTGCGCTCGCGCGCCACTACGGCCTGCCCCACCTCGACACCGGGATGCTCTATCGTTCGGTGGCACTCAGCCTGTTTCGGTTCGGCGGCGATATCTCGTCCGAGTTCGAGGCCGTCCGCGCCTGTCACGAGATCGACAAGATCTCGCCCGACGAGGAAGAATTGCGCAGCGAGACGATCGGCAAGCTGGCCAGCCGGGTCTCGGCCTATCCGGCGGTTCGCGCAGCGTTGCTCGAACGGCAACGTGCCTTTGCCGCACGCGATGGCGGCGCCGTCCTCGATGGCCGCGATATCGGCACCGTGATCGCGCCCGACGCCGATGTGAAACTCTACGTCACCGCAACGCCGCAGGTTCGGGCCACCCGACGCCTCGCCGAAATCACCGCGCGCGGGATGAACGCGCATCTCGACGAAGTGCTCGCCGATATCCTCAGCCGTGACCAACGCGACAGCGACCGTGATTCCGCACCGCTTACCATGGCCGACGACGCACTCGAACTCGACACCAGCAATCTGGATGTCGACGCCGCCATCGCCGCCGCCCTGCGCCTCGTCGCGCGTCGACTCGAGGACAATTAGGGCACGTCCTTCCGCGTCGATCGGGACGTGCGGCGTTAACTATCGGCCTTGTCAGATATTGTTAACAGGAGTTAATGCTGCCCCCGGCGTCGAGTCCTTACTTCGTAGGTGGCGAGTCGTCGCCCGCTCATCATTATTCGTAATGAGGGCGGTTTTCGACTCTCAAACGGGGGATTTCCAATGCATCGATCAGCCAGAATCGCGTTCATGGCCGCCTTATTGTTCACCGCATCTTCGTGCCAGAAGCAGGCCGCTGCTGACGACCAAGTAGCGGGCGACGCCGCCAATGCCGATCCACTGACGGGAACGTGGGTGGCGGACCTTGCGACGGTGCAAGTCGACCAGAAGCCCAACGTCTATCTTCTCAGAGACGGAAAGTATGATTGCAGCACCTGCATTCCGCCGCTGACCGTGGCTGCCGACGGTGCTTTCCATCCGGTCGCGGATCGTCCGTATTTCGACAGCATGTCGGTGGCAATTGTCGACGACAAGACCGTCAAGATGGCACGTCGCAAAGGCAATGACGTCATCGGGGAAACCACGGCGACGGTCTCCGCCGATAGCAAGACGCTGACCTATGACTGGAAGAATAGTCCGGTCGGAACGACAGCGACCACCGGAAAAACCGTCGAGACTCGCGTCGATGCGGCCCCGGCAGGCGCACATGCCATTTCCGGATCGTGGAAGACCGAGAAATATGAGGGGATTTCGGAAGACGGGCTGACATTCAGCTTCGCGGTCGACGGCGATACCGTAAAGATGAACGCCAAGACCGGCGAAAGCTACGAAGCCACGCTCGGCGGACCCGAAGTCGCAATTGCCAAGGACAACGGCGGCACGATGGTAAAGGTCGAGCGCATCGCACCCGGCACCATTCGAGAAACGAACTCGCGTGGCGGAAAAGTCGTCAATGTGACGACCCTCACGGCGGGCAGCGACGGCAAGCTCAATGTGGAATCAACCGATCCGCGAGACGGATCGATCCTGCGCTACACGGCGAACAGGAAGTAAGCTTACGTCTGGACCGCCTGTCGGTCCGAAGATGGAATGGGCGTTCGCGTCGTGCAATCTGCGAACGCCCATTTTCTCGACATCTCGGGCCCAAATCCCGCCGCTACTCCGCCTTGTCGCGCGTCCGCTCGAAGACGCCTGAGCCGCTAACTGCGCCGCGCCGAAAGGATCGGCCCACCAACGCCTTGCTGGACCAGTATCGCGCTCGACAGCCCGCGTTCGCTCGCCGCCGGCAACGAATAGCGCGCCGCTGCGCCGCCATAGGTGCCCAGCCTGATCATCTGTCGCACGACATTGCGGTGGGGCAGGGTGCGGCCAGAATTTTCACCGGCGCGAATCGCGACTTGGCGGACCTTTGGATCGAAGCGGACCAGCCATATTGTCGCCCCCTTGCCGGATGGGCCGGACAGGCTGGCCTTCGTGTCGGTAAGGGCAATTTCCGGCCCGCCTTTGGCACCGCCCTGCCTCGCGATGGTGCGAGACAGCTCGGCGCGGTCGCTGCCGATCACGGTGATTCGACCGTTAATAAAGGTCTGCGGTGTATAGACTCGATTCGAATGGGCCACCTTGGCGGCGTAATCCCGGTGCCGGGCGGTAAAGGCGGGGCTCGCGAAACTGTCCTTCCAGCCCAGTTGGTCCCAGATCGTCACGCCGTAATTCAGCACGATCAGGTCCTTTCGGTCGGCCAGCGCATTGGCATTGGCATTGGCGGGCGGACAGGATGAACAACCCTGACTCTGGAACAGCTCGACCACGCCCGGATGCGCCGCAGTCGCGGTTGAGGAAGGCGCGCTCGATACGCGGGCCGTGCCATGCTGGCCATTGGCAACGACACCGGCGGCGCCGAGCGCTGCCAAGGCCAAGGCCGCCAACATTCGATTGGTCATCTTTTTCCTCCCACGCGATTCCTATCGTCTTTCGTATGACCGCACGATGAGGTTACTGTCCGAGGAAGATCACTGTGTTCGCCGCGTGGTTGGCGATTTTAAAGCTCTGGACCGCCGCCTGTTTCTGGCAAGACAAACAACGAGCCATTCACTCTAAGCGCCGAATTCCCGAAATTGATCTGCTGCCCCCGACCAGATCTGGACAAACGCGCTAACCGCCGCGGCAATGCGCCGTTGTTCTGGTCGTCCTTCGACAGGTTACCGGCGCCGGTCGGCCGCGCAAGCTGCGCTCTTCGACCTTGGCCTCGGGCAGCTTTTGCGCTAAACGCCCGCCCGTCCGGCTGGTGTGACCGCCGGCGGCCCGTCACATCGACTGGCATTCGCGCTCCGGTTTGAGCATTCGCTCCCGGCCGCTCGT